>CAYVVX010000276.1:0-3836 GCA_964455315.1 uncultured Planctomycetales bacterium
GTTCCACGCTTTCCGCGACACATCGGCCGATCATTCCGTTGATCTGATGCACGTTCTCTATCTACACCAATACTTCGCGACGCGGTCGGGCTTCACCGGGACGCGTTCGTACGAGTTTTCGCAGTACCTGATCTCCCGCGGGCATCGGGTCACCATGATGACCTCGGGGCGGCACAACGTGCCTGAACTGACCGTGGGACCGGGGCAGGACGTTGTCGAGCGGGAGGTCAACGGGATTCAAGTAGTGGCCATCGACGCGGCCTACAATGATCCGCTCAAGGGCACCGGCATGGGCGGCGCGAAGCGGATGATGGAATTCCTGAGTTTCGCCCGGCTCGCGGCGAAGGTGGGGCGGCGGCTGCCCAGGCCGGACGTGGTGTTCGCCACGCACACCCCGCTGACCATCGGGCTGGCAGGGATGAAACTGGGGCGGCACTTCGACGTGCCCTTCGTGTTCGAGGTTCGCGACCTGTGGCCGGCGGCGCTGATCAATGTCGGTGCCCTGCGTAATCCGCTGGCAATCTGGTGGCTGCGGCGCATGGAGCGGCGCATCTACGGCGCCGCGAAGCACATCGTGGCCCTGTCGCCGGGCATGAAGCAGGGTGTGGTCGACGCGGGCGTTTCACCGGAACGGGTGACCGTCATCACCAACGGCTGTGACCTGGACCTGTTCCATCCAGACGTGGACGGAAGCGCTGAGCGCCGGCGCCTCGGGTTGGGCGATCGCTTCGCCGCGGTCTACTTCGGGGCCATGGGCCTGGCCAACGGGCTGCACTATGCAGTCGAGGCCGCCCGCATCCTTCGCGATCGCGGCGACACGCATATCGTCATCGTCCTTCACGGGCAGGGCGGCAAGCGGGCTGAGCTTCAGGCCATGGTTCGCGATCTGAAACTCGACAACGTGCTGTTCAGCGACCCGCTGCCCGACAAGGCCGGGGTGGCCCGGATCGTGGCCGGCTGCGACGCCTGCATGACCATCTATGCCGCGACCGACAAGGAGCAGACCTGGTCGCCGAACAAGATGTTTGACGCCCTGGCCGCGGGCAAACCAGTTCTGATCAATGTGCCCGGCTGGCTCAGCGAGACCATCACCGGCAACGACTGCGGGCTGTCCGTGGACCCGGCCCGACCGGAGGCGCTGGCGGATGCTCTGCAGCAGCTCGCCGCCGATCCGGAGGCGTGTGCCCGCATGTCCCGCAACGCCCGGGCCCTGGCCGAGCGCGAGTTCGCCCGCGATATCCTCGCCGATCGGCTGGAGCGCGTCCTGCTGAACGCGGTCGGGGACACCTCCGCGGGCCATTGAAAGGGGCAACGCCTGTTCGCGATACAAATCATCTTCTGGATCAGCATCGGGCTCATCGTCTACACTTTGTTCGGCTACCCGCTGCTGACCCTGATCCTCGCCGCGGTGGTCAATCGCCGGGTGGACAAGCGCCCCGTTGAGCCATCGGTGACGTTCCTGATTGCCGCGTACAACGAGGCCGCGCACATCGCCGAGAAGCTTCGCGAGACGGTCGCCCTCGACTATCCCCAGAAGAAGCTCGAGATCATGGTGGTCTCGGACGGCTCCAGCGACGGCACGGATGATATCGTCCGCGCGTTCAACGCCCCCAACGTCAGGCTTTGCCGCGTGGAGGGGCGCCGCGGCAAGACCGAGGCCCTCAACCAGGCGATCGAGCAGGCGACCGGCGAGATCCTGGTGTTCTCCGACGCCACCGGCGAGTTCAGCCGCAACGCCATCCGCGAGCTCACCGCCAACTTCGCCGACCCGGCCATCGGCTGCGTCACCGGCCGTGTCGCCTACCGCTACGGCAAGGACCAGACCTCGCGCGGGTTCAGCGGCTACCAGAAGGTGGCCGTGGCCGTGCGGCGCGCGGAATCGCGGTTTGCCTCCCAGACCTCGGTGTCCGGCTCGATTCACGCCATGCGGCGATCGCTCTATCGACGTTCCGATCCGGCCTTTTCGCTCGATGTGATCGACGCGGTGCACACGGTGGCCGCCGGCTACCGTGTGGTTTATGAGAACGAGGCCGTGTCGCTGGAGGAGTCACGTCAACGCATCGCGGACGAGTTTCGCTGCCGGGTGCGCATCGCCGTCCGCGGAGCCAGCATGGTGCCGTACATCCTGCGGTCGCTGCTGGGCCGGGGGCGGATCGGGTATCTGTTCCAGATGATCAGCCACAAGATCCTGCGCTGGTACCTGTGGCTCTGGCTGCTGATCGCGCTGGTGAGCAGTGCGATCCTGGCTCTCCAGGGTGGATTCTATGTGATCGCATTCCTGGCCCAGGCCGCCGGGTACGGACTGGCGGTGTTCGGGCTCATCGCCGGCAGCCGGCAGGTCCGCCTGCCGCTGCTGTCGACGCTCAGCTTCTTCGTGATGGCCAACGCGGCCATGGCCTTCGGTGCGATCAAGGCGCTGTTCGGTCAGCGCATGCCCAGGTGGGAACCGGTGCGATGAGAAATCGTGGTTCGCGTCGATCCGGCCGGCAAGGCTCAGGACATGAAGGATGCCCCCGATGAGCGGCTACACGCAGCATCTCCTCCGCATCGGCAAGGGTGTCGTCCGCTGGCAGCGGTTCAAGCGGTTTCGCAAGGCGGCCGAGGCGATTCAGAAGTTCGCGCCCGGCGGCCAGGCGAACCTGCTGTTGGACATCGGGGCCGCCGACGGCATCGGCCTGCCGTTCTGGTCCACCTGTGCCCGCCGCATCCTGAGCATGAACTACTACCACAACCATTCCTGCGAGTTCGGCCAGAACCATCCCGAGCAGCCCATCCTCACCGCCAACGCAATGCAGATGCCGCTGGCGGACGCCTGCGTGGATACGGCGGTCTCGCTGGAGACGCTGCACCTGCTGCCCGGTCCGGAGAGCCGCAGGCAGTGCCTCGCGGAGATCAATCGCGTTCTGCGGCCGGGTGGGCTGCTGGTCTGCACGGTGGCCATTGAAGTCGGCCTGCCAGCGGTGGTGAAGTACGCCGGGCGGGCCTACGGTAACTCGCGGCTGGACGGCATGGACTTTCGCATGGTCATGCGGCACGTCTTTTACAGAATGCCCGGTTTTGAATCCGTCGATCGCGGCGAGCAGATCGGGTTCGACGCCTACCGCTTCGCCCGTGATGTGGCCGGACAGTTCGAGATCGTCCGCCGGAGCCGAATACCGCTGCCCTGGCCGTTGTGCACCAATCTCCTGTTGGTCTGCCGCAAGCGCGTTTGAGCTCCGGCCGCCGCACCATGCCACGGATTGATCGTTGACCGTTCTCACCGTCATTGGGATCGTCGTGTTCGTCGCGCTGCCGGCGGCGTTGTTCTGCTGGGTGCTGTTCATGGCCTGGTTGGAGCATCGCCGGGACCGTGTGCCGATCCTGCTCTACCACCGCATCCTATCCAGAGCGGCGGCCGAGCGCGGCGAGGTGCCCGACGACGAGATGATCTACGTCAGCTACGACACCGCCTTCGCGGAGCAGATGAACTACCTCCGGCAGGCCGGATACACCACGCTCGACTTCGACGACTACCTGCGGATTCGCTCGGGCGGCGCGCCCATGCCGACCAGGCCGGTGATGGTGACCTTCGACGACGGCTACAGCAGCAACTACACCATGGCCTACCCGGTGCTCAAGGCCAACAGCCAGAAGGCGACCATCTACGTCGCCCCGGAGCCGGACCAGCATACCAGAGACCTGGTCCGCGGCGTGGACGGCTTCCTCAATCCCGATCAGATGCGTGAGCTCGCCGCCAACGGCGTAGCCATCGAATCCCACACCCTGACTCATTGCATCCTCAACGAGCTGGACGACGACCGCGTCCGCTTCGAGCTGACCGAATCCCGCGACCGGCT
>CAYVVX010000276.1:3846-6465 GCA_964455315.1 uncultured Planctomycetales bacterium
CGGCTGTCGTCGTTTACCGGCAAACCAGTGCATCACCTGGCCATTCCCCGGGCCGGCTACAGCCGCCGGGTTCGCCGGATCGCCCGCGAGGTCGGCTACCAGACGGTGTGCTGCAACGCGAAGGGCACGGCCAACGGGCTTTCCGATCCACTGGCTTTGCCGCGCATCGTCATCGAGCGGGACATGTCCATCGCCGATTTCGCAAGGTCCCTGACCCCGCGCAGCGCCCTCATGCTGCGCGTGGTGGGCAACATCAAGCGGATTCCCGAGTTCCTCGGCGGCTCCAGCTTCGCGGCCCGATTCCGCCGTCGGCTGTACCGCTCCCCGCTTCGCCCGCTGTTCGAGACCTCCAATCTTAAGCGGGTGGTGGCGCTGATCGCCCTGACCTATCTGGCCACCAGTGTCTGGTTCATGGTGCACCTGCTGACCGGTTGAAGGGGCGGTTGCGATTCTCGACGTTATCCGGCTCATGTTTCTCGTGGCGGCGGGCGGGCTGCTCGCGGCCGCCGCAACCGCGATCATCTGCCTGGTGGTGTGGACACGGCGCGAGTCGCGTCGTCCGCGGGTCGTCTGCCTGATGTATCACCGCCTGGTGAAGCGGGAGGCGTTCGAACGTATCAGCGGCACCGAGCGCATCTTCACCCTGCCGTCGGAGCTGTTCGACGCTCAGATCGGCCATCTCAAGGCCCGCGGGTACCGATTCCTGAACGCGGATGAAGCCCTCGACTTCGCATCCGGACGGCTGCGGCTGGACGGCGAGGGGGTCCTGGTGACCTTTGACGACGGTTGCCGCAGCGTGATGACCGAAGCGCTGCCGATTCTGAGAAGACATGGCGCCTGCGCGACCCTCTTCGTCACCACCGATCCGGACGCCTACGTGTTCAAGCTGGGCGACGCGTCCGATCCGCGGATGAGCGATGAGGAGTTGTCCGAGCTGGACGGACCGGTCATCCGATTGGAATCCCACGCGGTCAGCCATCGCCCGCTGCGGGGCATGAGTGAAGCGGAGATCGAGGGCGAGCTGCGGGACTCGAAAGCCCATCTCGAACGGCTCACCGGACGGGCGATCGGGCACCTGGCCATTCCCGGCAACTGGTATGACGATCGCGTGCTGCGGATCGCCCGGGCGACCGGCTACCGGTCGGTGTGGTGTTCCCGACCGGGCGGCGTGCACCCCGGTGCATCGCCGCTGGGTCTGCCGCGGGTCAACGTCGAGGGGCTGCTGGATCTCGACCGGTTCGATGCCCTGCTGTTGCCGGGCGGGCTCGCCCAGCGGCGGCTGATCGGCGCCGTCAAGTCGGCGCCGGGGCGGCTGCTGGGACCGCGGGCGTGGCAGCCGATCCGGCGGGCGGTGCTGCGCTGCGTGCCGGGCGGATTCATGTCCTTCCGGCGGTGGAAGATCGCGATCGGTGTGCTTTGCCTGCTGGTGATCCTGCTCGCGGTGTTGTTTTTCGCGGCTGGTTGATCCGCACACCGGCGAGCGCTTCCTGAATCCTTGGGAGAGTTGATTCTTCGTGTCCGCGTCCTCTTCAAAACCAGCGACTTCCCGGCCCGCGCCCTACTGGACCGTCCGGCTCATGCGTTCGGACGAGGTCGCCGCCATGCACGAACTGTCCGTGGCCTGTTTCGGCGAACGGGCCAACAGTGAAGCCTTTATTCGCCAGCGCTACGGCGGCGGGGGTGGCCCGCAGGTCGACGTGGTGGTGGCCGACGTGGGCGGGCGGATCGTCGGTTCGCAGGCCCTGACGCTGTTCCCCTTCATGATTGACGGGCGCAGCGAGACCGCCGGGATGTTCACCGACGGAATGACCCATCCGGATCACCGCAAGCGCGGGATCTTCCGGGTGTTGCTGGAAGCGGCCGAGGCCCGGGCCTGGGAGCGCGGCGTGGGGCTGCTGTTCACCATGCCCAACGACGAGTCGCTGCCGGCATTTGAAAAGTCGGCGGCGTGGAAGGTCCTGCCGGATCGCGAGTTGTTCGTGCTGCCGGTGGACATGGGCGGGTTCCTGCGCGACCGCGGGCTGCCCAAGCTCCTGGCGGCACCGATGGGGGGCTGCGCAAGCCTGCTGTTGAGCGCGGCCTGGAAGGGTGGTGTGGCTCGCGTCGAGGAGATCGGCGGCCTGGCGCCGTACGCCGCGGAGCTGGACGGTCTGGCCCGGGCTGCCGCGCAGGCGTACGGAGGCGTGATGTGCCTTCGCGATCATGCTTTCCTGCGCTGGCGCTTCGAGGGCAACCCCACCTGGCGCTACCGCTACTTCATCTCCCGGGACGCTGCCGGCACGCTGGACGGCTACGCGGTCACCACCACGGAACGACGCATGAATACCACCATCTCCTATGTGGTGGACATGCTCTCGGTGCCCGATACCGCGCCGCTTTCCGGACTGCTGCGGCTGGTGGCAGGGACGCTGCGGCGCGAAGGCACGCGGCTGCTGGCGTCGATCACCTCTTCGCCTCTGCAGGCCGAGGCCCTGCGGCGGGCGGGCCTTCGGCGGCTGCCGGATCGCATCGCGCCGCGCAAGTTCCACACCGCGTATGCCCTCAATCCGTCGCGCCCGGATCTCGCATCCGCGTGTGCCCGCAAGGATGCCTGGCTCCTGTCACTGGCCGACTTCGATA
>CAYVVX010000276.1:6475-7138 GCA_964455315.1 uncultured Planctomycetales bacterium
CGTCGGCGGATGCCGACACGCGTAACATGAATCCGATCACCAACATCCTCACCGTCGACGTGGAAGACTACCACGACCAGCTTCCGCTGGATTTCCAGGACCGCATCGTGCCACCGAACCAGGAGGCAGAGCGAGCCACGGAGCAGGTGCTGGAGCTGTTCGCGGAGCAGGGCGTACGCGGCACCTTCTTCATTCTCGGCGAGATCGCGGAGCACTTCCCCGGGCTCATCCGGCGCATCGCCGACCAGGGGCATCACCTGGGGATTCACGGGTACTACCATCATCATGCGTATCGCCTGACGCCTGAGCAGTTTCGCGAGTCGATCGGCAGAGCCAAGAAGTTCGTCGAGGACATCGCCGGGCGCGAGGCGGATGCCCATCGGGCGGTGGCCTTTTCGATCAATGAGAAGTCCGGGACCATGTGGGCGCTGGACGTCATCGCGGAGCTGGGCTTCCGCTACGATTCCTCGATCTTCCCCTTCCAGGGCCGTCGCTACGGCAGCCCGGAGGCCCCGCGGTTTCCGTATCGCCTGCAACTTGCCGGGGAACGGACCTTGTGGGAGATTCCCATGAGCACGGTGCAGGTGGGCGGGCGGCGGCTGCCGGCCTGCGGCGGGGGGTACCTGCGCATGTTCCCGCTGCGTTACACCGACTTCGCCATCC
>CAYVVX010000277.1:0-4426 GCA_964455315.1 uncultured Planctomycetales bacterium
GCGGTGCCTGTTTTTCCCAGCAGAACGTACTCGGCATCCTCCAGCGTGGCCTTCTCCGGCCCGTACGCGGTCCCGCCGTATTCGTTGACCGCCTTGTACATACCTTCGCGCACGATCCGCCAGTGGGCCGGTGAAATCGGCAGATCCGTCGGGGGCCGCGGCTCGGGATCGTCCAGCCGCAGCGTCACCGGCCGATACGCACCCGCCCCTACCGTCGCGATCATGTTGGCGGCCTGAAGCGGCGTCAGGGCCACCTCCTGCCCGATACCGGCGAAACGCGCGGCGGCACTACCGGATCGAAAGGGAAGAATGCCCCTGGCTTCGCCGACCAGCCCGCTGCCGCTGGTCCGCCCGAGCCCGAACTGGTCCATCCACCAGGCCAGCTGGGGCACGCCCATCCGCTCGCCGGTCACGTAGAAGAACACGTTGCAACTGTGCTGGATTGCGAACTCGGGATCGACCTCGCCGTGCTGCCCGGTGCAGCGGTACTTGTCCGGCAGATCTGGAAACAGGTGGCCGCGGCAGCGGATCAGCGTGCCGGGGGCGATCTTGTTGTCCTCCAGCGCCGCCGCCAGCACCATCGGCTTGACGATCGATCCCGGCGGATAATGCATCCGCACGGCCCGGAACAGATCCGGTCGATGAAGCTGGTCGTAGGCCAGCAGTTGCAGGACGCGCTCGGTCGCGTTGGGATCGACCGAGGGGACATCCACCATCGCCAGCACCTGCCGGGTGGGTATGTCCAGCACCACCGCGCAGCCGCCCGGCGACCCCGCCTCGGCCACCGCCTGCGATAGGCGCTCGAACGCCGCCCGCTGCAACCGGTAGTCAATGCTCAGGCGCAGGTTGCCGCCATTGCTCGGCTCGATCGCCGGCACATCCACCGCTCCGCTGAGATTCTGCTCGACTTTGCCGCGATGCCCGCGCAGGACCGCCTCGCCGAGCAGTTCCGCGCCGCGCAGACCGCGCAGATCGCCCTCCTCGTAGCGGACAAGCTCCTCGTCACCCCTCGGATCATTGCGAATATCGTCCGGCCCGACTTCCATCAGCCGGCCGAGCAGATGTCCCACCGGCTCGCCGCCGTCGTAGCGCCTGCTGTGCCCCGGAACGACCTCGACCCATTCGAAAGGCGCCAGGCGAACGCGGGCCTCCACCTGGGCGTCGAGGGTGAGCCCGCTGACCACCGGATGGACGGTTTCCTCCTCCTCGACCGGCGTATCCACGCCTCGGCGCCTGGAGACATCCTCCCTGATCCGTTCCACCCGGCGGCGGATCTGCTCGCGCTTGCGATCAAGCTCATCGCGGGAAATACCGGTCAGCTCGCTGATCGCCGCCCAGGAAGCGGCGAGATCAGACTGGAGTTCTTCCGGCGTGCGGAACCTGGAGAGCTTCTTGAGGTAGGCTGCCTCGTCGGTGATGACGCCATAGTGTACGGCCACATCCCACGACGGGGCATCGTACGCCAGGCGCAGACCGTTGCGATCCGTGATCTCGCCGCGCAGACAGGGCAGGTACGTCGCGGGACGTTCCAGCAGCTTCTGCGTCTCGGCCTGGTAACGGGCGCCCTGGACGATCTGGAGTTGAAACAGGCGCAGCAGCACGGCCAGCGCCGGTGCGCTCAACACGATCAACAGGATTCTCAACCGCCGTTCAAACAACGCCCGTGCCTTACCATGCGTCCCTGCATCGCCCCGTCACCCGGGCCGCCTGCCCGGTCCCGTTACGTTCGACGGGGTCCGCAAGCCGGTTTGGAGACGTGAGCCTCACTCACTTACCTCCAGCTTACAGGCATGGTATCACACTTCGGCGGCAACACCGCGCCCGGCGCGCAGGCCGGTCCAGGCATTCAGCCGGGTGAGACCCCAGTGAAGGTAAGGGGCACAGATCGCCGTGTAAGCCGCGACCAGGAAAGCCTGCCACACCATCTGCCCGGCGGAGGTCGCATCGCCTTCCCAGGCCCGGTATCCGCCGATCAGCACCTGCGCCCCGAACGCGAACAGCAGCGTGACGAGTATCCGGGTCAGCGCGCGGCGACGGAAGAGCACCTGGCGCAGGCGGATCATCCCCCACGACGCCGCTCCGAAGGCGAAAGCATGGACCCCCACCCGGTCCAGCGACGCGAGATCAACCAGCAGACCGATGAACCAGCCGGCGATGGCCGCGTCCGGCCAGCGACCCCACAGGGCATAATGAACCGCAAGGATGAACATCCAGTCGGGCGCGATATGCTCGATGGCGATCGCGGGCACCAGCGCGGTCTGGAGCATCAGCGTGACCGCCGCCAGGATAACCAGGGGCAGCCATCTCATCTGCGACCACGACGATGCCGCGGCCCGGCGTTCTCACGTCTCACGTCTCACCTCCCGCTTCACCCTTCGAGAATCTGCAGGATCGCGGTCGCGGCCGCGAGCTGCACCCGGGGATCGGCGTCCTTTTCCAGCCGCTCGCGAAGCGCCGGCAGGGCCTCCGGATCGCCGATGGCGCCCAGGGCCATCGCGGCCATCGAGCGAACCCGCATGATCTGGGTCTCGGGGGTGTCGTCGGCCAGTTCCCGCGAGGGCTGGTTCCAGTTCAGAGACTCCATCGCCAGGGTGTATCCCTCGCCGTTGCGGTGCATGCCCAGCCCGCGGGCGGCGGCCAGCCGTGCCTCGATGTAAGGCGAGACGCTCAGGCAGCGCAGCATGGTGGGCACCACCCGCCGATCATTGACTTTGGCGAGGGTCAGCAGCGCAAAGGGCTGGCGGTAGCCCATCCCACCGTAGGCATCGTGCAGGAATCGGGCGGTGGAGGCTTCGTCACCCAGGTAGGCCAACGCCTCGGTGGCCTGCAGCCGGACGCCCTCGTCGTTATCGTCCGCGACACTGCGCTGCAGCAGGGGAATGACCCCGCGGTCCTCAAGCTGGCCCAGCGCCATGGCGGCGTTGCGGCGCACGGCGGGATCTTCATGTTTGAGCAGGAGGTCGGCCCAGTACTTGCGGTAGCCCTTCTCCCCCATGCGTTCGAGGGCGAAGAACGCACCCACGCGCACGCTGGAATCGGGATCCGTGGTCAGCGGCCGGACCAGGTCCCGGGACGGCTTGTGGCGGAGTTGCCCCAGCGCCATCAACGCCGCGAAACGCACCCCGGGCTCAGAGTCCGTGAGCCGGTCGCGGATCAGCAGCGGCGCCCCGGGCCCGAGCACCTCCGACGCCGCCTCGGTCGCCTGGGCACGGATGGCCGGGTTGTCGGGGAAGACCAGGGCCTTGTGCATCGCCAGGGTGGCCAGCTTGCGCATATCCTGGTGAGCCACTGACTGCTGGCAGCCCGCGGCCGCGACCAGCAGGGCCGCGCCGGTGAGCCCGAAAAACGCGTTCCATCGCATCATGAGGTTTCCTCCTGCACCATTGCCCGCCGCGCCGCACGGCGCTCCCGCCGCCGTGCGGCAAAGGCGTCCAGACCCCCAAGCATCACCAGTGCCGCGCACGCCCAGCCGAACACGTCCCCGTACCGGCTGTAGAGTGTCACCCGCGGGTTGATTCCGACCGATCCGAACCCGATGCCGGTCCCGCCGGCCTTCGGTCCCTTCGCCCCCCTCGGCAGCACGAGATCGTGCCACCGGCCCGTCGGTTCAATGAAGCCGCTCACACCGGTGTTGACCGCCCTGGCCACGCCGACGCGATTCTCCACCGCCCGGAACGCGCAACCGACCAGGTGCTGCGGCTGCTGCGTGCCGCGGCCGAACCAGCCGTCGTTGCTGATGTTGAGCATGAAGTCGGCACGCTTGCCGCCCTGCTCGTCGAGCACCAGCCGCCGGAATACGCCCGGGACGGCATCTTCGTAACAGATGGTGATGCCGAAACGCAACGGCTCCGCGTCCGTCGAAGCGGGCGCCATGTTGAATCCGTGGAACCGCGTGCCATGCGTGAGCGAATACTCGGTCCCGTCCGCACCCCAGGGGGTGATGCTGTTCAGCCAGGAATACAGCCAGTGCAGCCCCTTCACATAGCGGAGGGGGACGTACTCCCCGAATGGCACCAGGTGGATCTTGTCGTAGCGCTGCGGCTCACCGCCGTCGGGGGTATAGACGAAAGCGGAGTTGTAGCGGTGAGCGTCCGGATAGCTTCCCGGCGGCTGGGGCACGTCCGAGATGCTGCCCACCACCAGGTGGGTCTGGTGCTCCCTGGTGAAATCGAGGAACTTCTGGTGAGCCTTGCCGGCATCCTTTCGCCTGCCGAACCAGTAACTCAGGTAGGTGCGGTAGCGCTCCCTCAACACCTGGTCGGACATCTCCCGGAATTCGCGGTTGAGGGTCAGGCTCCACGGCGTCTCCGGCAGCACGATCATCGCCGGCGACGACCGGGCCGCCTCCTCGATCAGCCTCCAATAGGCCGCCGGCTTGCTCAGTTCCAGTTCCAGGTCGCCGCCCTCGGCGGACATGGTGTAGTCG
>CAYVVX010000277.1:4436-7116 GCA_964455315.1 uncultured Planctomycetales bacterium
GCATCGAGCCGTACCCCAGCGTCGCGGCCAGCGCGACGGCGAACGCTACGGTCGTCGCCCGCACGGAACGCCACGCCGGCGCCGAGCACGCGTGCCGCCGGCTCCAGCGGATCACCAAGTCGACCAGCCATCCGTTGCCCATCGCCACCACGAAGCTCACACCGTACACGCCGAACAGGTCCGCAATCTGAATCATCGGCAGCAACCGGATCTGCGCATGACCCAGAAGGAACCACGGCATCGCCAGCGCCCCGCTGGAACGCAGCAGCTCGACCCCGGCCCAGACCACCGGCAGGGCAAATGCCGGGCTCACGCCGCGGCGGCGGTGCAGATGCCGCACCACCCATGCGGCGATGACAAACGAGAGGGCCAGGTAGAGCGATCCCGCGAAGTAGCCGGGACCGGTCGCCCAGTAGAGCCAGCGCATGTGGAACAGGAAGAATGCCGCCCCCAGCAGGTAGCTCATCACGTAGAGCCAGCGCGTCCGCACGGTCAGGCACGCGACCGACATCCAGGGCACCAGGGCGACGAAGCCCAACGGCCACCACGACCACGGGGCGAACAACGGCAGGGTGAGGAGAAACGTCGCCAGCGCCGCGATAACGATCCCCCACCAGCGGTCCCACAGGGGAGCACGAGCCGTTTCCACGGGCCCCGGGTCAGCGCGGCGGGCGTGCCGGGAGGCTGCCGGGCGGGACGGTCTGGACTTCGACGCTTTGGCGGTCTTCACGCGGGTTTCCGGCCATGAATGACGACGATGCGGTCGGCTGTCTACAGGACATACGCCGACATCCCCCGACCGGTTGGGCCGGTGAGGTCGCTATTCTGCCGGTTTTATGGGCCGGGGGGAAGTCCCCTGGAGAACTCAGCGGGCAAACAATCGCCGACTACAAGATGGCGAACAAATCAAATGGCTTAATCCTCTACCTGCCGCGATGATCGGACAAGCTTCCTGTATTCGGATTCGCCCAGTGAGGTGAAATCCAACCGATCATCTGAACTGCGTCTGCAAAGCAGCCCAAGTTCCAATAGCTCTTCAATGACACCAGGTTCGACGACCTCCGCGACCGAGTTGGGCTTCCCGATCTTGAGAATCGCATCACGTTGAGCTTTTGTGAGTTCCATTCTTCTTACCTCGGTGCCAGACAGCCCTCGGTGCCAGACAGCAATCTCATGCATCATAACCCATGGGGTTCCTAGAATGCCACGCCCACGCGGAGGATATCACCTCATTGAGGTCGGTCCACCGCGCGGTCCAGCCGAGCTGCTCACGAAGCTTGGCCGCATCGGCCACCAGGCGCGGCGGATCGCCCGCCCGCCGGGGACTCTCCACCGCGGCGATTGCCTTGCCGGTCACCTTGCGGGCCGCTTCGACAATCTCGCGGACGCTGTGCCCCTGCCCGGTGCCGATGTTGAACGCAGCGAAGCCGCCCGCCGCCAGCTTCTCAATCGCCAGACGATGGGCCGTCGCCAGATCCTCGACGTGGATGTAATCGCGGACGCAGGTCCCGTCCGGGGTGTCATAGTCGGTCCCGAAGATCTGGATCGATTCGCGCTGGCCGAGGGCTACCTGCAGGACCAGCGGGATCAAATGCGTTTCCGGGTTGTGATCCTCGCCGATGGATCCGTCGCCGGCCGCCCCGCAGGCGTTGAAGTATCGCAGTGCACAAGCCCCCAGCCCCCACGCCGCCGCGGAGTCGCGAAGCATCCATTCCACCACCAGCTTGGTGCGTCCGTAGGGGTTGATGGGCTGTTGCGGGGTGTCCTCGGTAATGGGCACGCGATCCGGCTCGCCGTAGGTGGCACAGGTTGAGCTGAACACCAGCCGGCGGATGGAAAGCTCCTTCATGGCCTCGAGCAGGTTCAGCGTGTTGGCGACATTGTTACGAAAGTACTTGAGCGGCTCGCGGACCGACTCCCCGACGTAGGCGGAGGCGGCAAAGTGCATGACCGCGTCGAATCCACCGGTGAGGGCGTGGCGGACACCGTCGGCGTCGCCCAGGTCGCCCTGGAGGAAGCTCGCCTTATCAGGCACGGCCTTGCGATGCCCCATGCTCAGGTTGTCGAATACCGTGACCGTGTGCCCCTGAGCGCACAATTCCCGAACACAATGACTGCCGACGTACCCGGCACCGCCGGTCACGAAAATCCGCATGCTGCTGGCTCCCGAAATCTGTGGACGCCGACGCTCGTCAAGGGCGCCATACGCTGAATATCGGCCGATTCGCGCACCCGGGGGAGTCCGATCAGTCCACGTCGGTGTCCGCGAGCGCCGACGCGCTGATCACGGTATGACGGAACACGAACACCCGCCTGCGGTTGACCCGGATCCCGTCGCGGGCGGATTCGACGATGTACTGCTCGCGCGGGGCGTGGCCTTCGCGGTTGTTGTGGACATCGGCGTCCTCAAGCCAGAATCCGCCCGGCTCAACGCCGGCCAGCCGCCCCAGGTAAACGAACGTTCCGGCAGTGTCCAGCACCACCATCTTCCCCACCAGCGGTTCCAGCCCGGGCCACACCGGCCCCTCGGCAGCGTTGTCTTGAGTCATCCGCGTCACCATCCTATAGTGCGGTGCATCTTAGAATCCGCTGACGAAAGGGGTCAAGATGATCGCGGCCGCAGCCCCCGGCGTGATGATCGCGGGAATGCTGGTGCTGCTGCTGGCGGCGGGCGGGATCG
>CAYVVX010000278.1:0-5459 GCA_964455315.1 uncultured Planctomycetales bacterium
TCGCCCGTCGCCGCGCGGGTCGCCGCCCTGCACCAGGGCGCCGGGAATCACGCGATGGAAGGTCAGGTTGTCATAGAACCGCTGTTCCACCAGTTCGATGAAGTTCTGAACGTGATTGGGAGCCTGCTCGTAATAAAAGCGGATGATCAGCCGGCCGAAATCGGTGATCATCACCGCCTGGCGCTCGGCAAGAACAGTGAGCTCCACCGCGGCCGACTGCACCGTGCCGGCATAGGCGTTCCAGGTCAGCTTGTAGATCCCGGGGCGCAAGAGAGAGTCGTAGTACTGCGTGAGCTCCATGCGCATGCCGACGCTTCCATGGGGCTCCAGAACGATCTGGGGGACCGACTCGCGCGGGGGGAGGGCGATCCGCGAGTCGAGCTCCTGCCCGCGATCACTCTCGATGTTCAGCGCCGTGAACCCCGTCCCGCTGAAAACGTGGGCCAGGGGCAGGCCCATGGCCCCGACCAGCTTCACCTGTCCGGGCTGAGCCTCCGGCTTGAGATTCAACTGGTCGACGCCCGGCACGTTGAGCGGCACCGGATCCTGAGTCATGTTGGTCAGCGCCAGCCGAACCCAGACCGGCGCCCCCGCCTGGACCACGCGACGCTCCAGTCGGATTTCCGCCTCGATGATGGGAGAGTTGACCGGTGCCGGCTGGCCAGGGACCTCCAGTACGGGAACCCAGCCAACCAGCAGGGCCAGCAGCTTGAGCATGCGGTCGAACTTCGTAGACATAGGGCTCCAGGATCCCGCTGACTGATACCGCTCCCGCCCCGCGGCCGGGCCGGGCAATGATCGAGACCGGCAGGCCGCCGCGCAGCCTGCTGGGGTTTATACACCTATCCGTCAGGTGCGGCTGCACTTGTGGCGCTTTCGGCCGATTCCGCCTCGCCCCCGACGGGCTGGCTGGCCGCCGCGAGCACCTTCCCCGCCAACTCCGCCGGCGCGGGAGACATCCGCCATTCCCCGTTTTCCTTGAAGGCCCAGATCACGGCGTCCCGGCGGGTTCGTCCCCGGTTGTCACCATCGCGCAGATGGACCACCGCGTGGACGTAGTATTCAGGCTTCTCCGGATCGCGGGAGCCGCTGTACAGGTGGGTGACACTGATGTCCTTGACCCCGTGCCATACACGCTTGAAATCATCCAGCCCTGGTGGAGTCGCCGTCGAGGCAAAGCTCCCGCAGAAGCGGTCGTAGTCACCCCATTCGCAGGACTCAAGGAACTGCTCGACGAACCGGTTGAAGGCGGCATCGGGCGGGCGCAGCTCGGGCGGATAATGGGTCACCGGGCGCGGCGCGTCAGGCTTCTGCCTCGCCAGCGGCGGAAGGCTGATATCATCGGTCACGGAAGTGGTCTCGTCCCCCCCGCCCCTGCAGCCGCCGAGCAGAAGCACCACGACCGCAAGCCCGAGGAGTCTGGACGCAGTATTCGCTACCATCGCGTGAATCATCCTACAGGCCGGCCCGACGGGCGGCAATCCGTTCCAGCGTCCGGCAGGGCCCCGGGCGGCAGGCTCCATGCCCTCCGGCCCTCGTGGTATAGTCAGCGCGCTCTCAGCGGTGAGGCTGGAACCAGACCATGAGCGGGCTCAACGCCAGACACTTCGTGCTCGATGTCACCCTGCTGCGCGAGCGGGTGCCGTCATTCGCCGCGTACCCCTTCCACATCCCGGCCATCCGACATCTTCATCGGCTGGAGTTCCATCCGGCGGTCACCTTTCTGGTCGGCGAAAACGGGAGCGGCAAGTCAACACTACTGGAAGCCCTGGCCGTCAAGATGGGGTTGAACCCCGAGGGCGGCAGCCGCAATTTCAATTTCACCACCCGCGATTCGCTGTCCGAACTGCGCGACTTCCTGCGCGTTGCCAGGAGTATGAGTCATCCCGACGACCTCTACTTCCTCCGCGCCGAGAGTTTTTTCAACGTGGCGACGGCCATCGAGCAACTGGACAAGGGCGGCGGCGGTCCACCGCTGATTGAAAGCTATGGCGGCAACTCGCTCCACGAGCAGTCACATGGTGAATCCTTCTACGCCCTGTTCATGAACCGGTTCGGCGGGCACGGGTTGTATCTCATGGACGAGCCGGAGGCGGCGCGGTCGCCCATGCGCCAGCTCGGGCTGCTGTCCATCATCAACGACCTCGTCCGGCAGGGCTCGCAGCTCATCATCGCCACCCATTCGCCGATCATCCTCGGGTATCCCCGGGCGTGGATCTATGTGTTCACGGAAAAGGGCATCACCCGCACGCCGTACCAGGAGACCGAGCACTACCGCGTCACCCGACAGTTCCTGGAGCATCCCGAGCGGATGCTCAAGATCCTGATGGAGGAACCATGATCGCCACACCGCTCCGCGGCCTGGTGGTCTGCCTGTGCCTGACGGCAGCCGCCTGCGGACAAGACACCGCTCCGGGACCGGCCGAGACGCCGTTGTTCGTCTCCGGAACCAACGGGTATCACACCTTCCGCATCCCCTCGCTGGTGGTGACCAAGGCGGGCACGGTGCTGGCGTTCGCCGAGGGGCGCAAGGCGTCGGCGCGAGACAGCGGCGATATCGACATCGTCTGCCGGAAAAGTCACGATGGCGGCAACACCTGGTCACCCATCCGAACCATCTTCGATGACGATGCCAACACCGTCGGCAATCCCTGCCCCGTGGTCGACCGCGACACCGGCACCATCTGGATGCTGCTCACCTGGAACCGGGGCACCGACACCGAGCAGACGATCAAGAACCGCACCAGCCAGGACACCCGCCGGGCGTGGATCAGCCGCAGTGACGACGACGGCGACACCTGGGCAACGCCGAGGGACATCACCGGCGACGCCAAGCGCGGGGACTGGACCTGGTACGCGACCGGTCCCGGCGCCGGCATCCAGGCAGGGAGCGGGCGGCTGATCATTCCCTGCGACCACGTCACTGCGGAGACCAGGATCTGGCGCTCGCACGTGATCTACAGCGACGACCATGGAGAGACCTGGGAGATCGGCGGCGTCCTGGGCGACAACACCAACGAATGCCAGCTCGTCGAACGCGGTGACGGCTCGCTGTTGATCAACATGCGCAGTTATCACGGCCGGCACCGCCGGGCGGTCGCGACCAGCACGGACGGCGGGCTGACCTGGTCAGAGGTGACGCTCGACGACGCGCTGATCGAGCCGGTCTGCCAGGCCAGCCTGATCAGCATCCCACCGCGCGACGGCGGGCGCGAACCGCTGCTGATCTTCGCCAATCCCGCGTCGGAACAGCGCGTGCGGATGACCGTCAGGGCCAGCAGGGACGGCGGCAGCCACTGGACCGCGGGCAAGCTGCTTCATGCCGGACCGAGCGCCTACTCCGCGCTGGCGGCGATGAAGGACGGCTCGGTGCTGTGCCTCTACGAACGCGGCAGCAAGTCGCCTTATGAGACCATCACGCTGGCCAGGTTCAGCATCGACTCCCTCACCAGCGAGCAGAGCCCACGTACCGCCCCGGCCGGCGCGGCCGCCCGGCCGAACGTCGTGCTTATCCTCGCGGACGACCTCGGCTGGCGGGACACCTCCGGGTACGGCAGCACCCTTTACCGGACGCCGAACATCGACCGGCTGGCGTCGCGGGGCATGCGCTTTACCAACGCCTATGCCGCGAATCCGCTTTGCTCGCCCACGCGGGCCAGCATCCTCACCGGGCTGTACCCGGCCCGCATCGGGCTGACCGCCCCGCAGGGACACCTGCCCGAGGTGCGCACCACCGGACACCTCCTGAAGAACCCCAGGCGGTCGCACAAGGCCATCGAAACGGTGAGCGCCACCCGGCTGGACACCAGCTACGTCACCCTGGCCGAAGTGCTCCGCGACACCGGCGCGGTTGTGCCGGTGAAGAACCCGCGCTACGATCCCAGCGCACCGCCTGTTCCCCAGGGTTGAGCGGAAGGCGGATCATCCGGGGGGCGCGGAGGGTCG
This sequence comes from uncultured Planctomycetales bacterium, assembly GCA_964455315.1. GTDB lineage: Bacteria > Planctomycetota > Phycisphaerae > UBA1845 > PWPN01 > CAYVVX01. The sequence goes on from CAYVVX010000278.1 coordinate 3,946, forward strand.
CCCTGCCCCGGCTGGATCCTGAGTCGCTTCCGAGGGCAGCCTGAATCGCCGCCACATCTGAACGATCCACCCCACCGTCCAGGCGACGTAGAGGATGAGCAGCACCCAGAAGCCGCTCACCCGGGGCGGATCGCGCAGGTTGGCCAGCAGGGCGAGAAACATGATCGCATCGATGAAGCCCAGCGTGGCGCAGATGAATGCCAGGAAGTGATCGAAGATCCACGCACGGGTCTCGTCGGCCCGCTCAGGGGCCAGCCACCAGCGCTTGTTGGGCAGGTTGATCAGGCCGGCCGGAGCATGGCGGACGGCATACCCCACCGCCAGCATCATGGGGCCGCAGATGAGCATCAACAGGAAGGAGAGAGCCACGAATGCGGACCGATCCGACCAGCCGTCCGGCTCGCCGAAGGCGTTGAAATGTGATGCGACCCGCTCAGGTAGAAAGGGATGGAAAAGCAGCGGCTGGAGCAGGCCGACCACGATCAGGCCGCCGATGGCAAACTTGTACCCGCGCGTGGTGATCATCAGCGCCCACCCTTTCGCAGCGGTTCACTCCTCCGCATCGCGTTCCGGCCGCGCCTTCCGCCCCGATTCCCGCCAAGCCCCTCACGATGAGCCACTCACCCCGGCCCGATCGAGAGCAGCACCTTCAGAAAACGCGGGTCCGACGCCATCTCAAACGCTTCCACCCCGCGCAGCAGCGGCACCTGCCGGCTGATCATCGACTCCACGTCGATCTGCCGCCGGGCCAGTGCCTGGATCGCTTCCGGGAATGGCCCGCACCGGCTGCCCACCACAGCGATCTCGTGAATCACCACCGGGGCCAGGTTCAAAGGAGCCCCGCCGGCATATGTGCTCTTGAGTACCAGCGTCCCCCGCGGACGGACCAGTTGCGACGCCAGCTCGAAGCCCGCCGGCGATCCGCTGCACTCCACCACCACGTCGCGATCCTGCCGCGGCACGAACTCCGCCACCGGCGTCGCCTGGATGCCTTTCCGCTCGCAGAAGGTCAGGCCCAGTTCGCTCCGCCCGATGACCTCGAGCTGACAGCCGCAACGCTGCAGCACCTGGGCCACCAGCAGCCCCAGCCGGCCCGGCCCGATCACCGCCACGCGCATCCGCTTCTCGATGGGCACCTGCTTGATGATCTGGTACGCGGCCGCCAGCGGCTCCACGAACACCGCCTGCTCGTCACTGACCGCATCGGGAACCTCGTGGAGATTCCGTTCCGGGACCGCCACGCAATCCGCGAAGGCGCCGTCGCGACCGTCGATCCCCACCACCGTCCGCCGCCGGCAATGGTTGGAGAGGCCCCGCTGGCACATCTCGCAGCGCCCGCATACGCAGTTGATCTCCGCAACCACGCGCTTGCCCTTCCACTCCCTGGGACCGCGCACGACCGTGCCGACGAACTCGTGCCCAAGCACACCGGCGAACCCCATGTATCCCCGGGTAATCTCCAGGTCGGTGGCGCAGATGCCGGCCTTGCGCACCGCCACCAGCACCTCGCCGTC
>CAYVVX010000278.1:5469-6094 GCA_964455315.1 uncultured Planctomycetales bacterium
AGCGCGTTCACGCGGACACCAGTTCCCTTCGCCAAGTATCAGCCCGCCCGTGCCCGACGTCAAACCCAGGCCGGACGACCCGCACGCCGGGGGCATGAAAACCTTCAGCGGGATGTCACGACCCCGCCCAACACCGATCGCGTTCCACTCCGCTGGCGTGGCTGTCCAACGCCCGCTATAGTCGCGGCCGCCATGACCGCCACCAACACCAGCAATCGCATCGACCGGGCCTTCGGCGACCTCGCCGCTCACCAGCGCAAGGGCCTGCTGCCCTACATCACCGCGGGTCTGCCTGATCTGGACACCACGCGGCGCGTCCTGGAGGGGCTCGCCGGCCTGGGCGTGACCGCGGTCGAGTTGGGCTTTCCCTACTCCGATCCCATCGCCGACGGTCCCACCATCCAGTCGTCGTTCACCCGTGTGCTCGAACGCGGCATTCGCGTCGGTGAGATCCTCGACATGGTCCGCGACTTCCGCCGCGGCTGCGACCTGCCCCTGCTGGCCATGCTCTCCTACTCGATCGTCTTTCGCATCGGGCCCGAGACGTTCGCCGCCCAGGCCCGCGACGCCGGCATCGACGGCCTGATCCTTCCCGACCTGTCGCTGGAAGAGGCCCCGCAGATGG
>CAYVVX010000278.1:6104-7109 GCA_964455315.1 uncultured Planctomycetales bacterium
CAGGATCGCCGCGAAAGCCGGGCTGCGCCTGCCCATGCTGGTGTCGCCGACCTCGCTGGACGCCCGCCGCGAGCGGATTGCGGCCACCAGCACCGGATTCGTCTACTACATGTCCGTCGCGGGCATCACCGGCGAGCGCAACAGGCTTCCCCCGGAACTGGTCGACAACGTCAACCGGCTGCGCCAGGCGTCGGGCCAGCCGGTGGTAGTCGGCTTCGGCATCCACACGGCGGACCAGGTGCGAGTGTTCTGCTGGGCCGCGGACGCCGGGTTCATCGGTTCGGCGCTGGTGCGAAAAATGATGCAGGTCGAGGATGCCGGTGGTGACCGCGACGCCATTGTCAACGCCGCCGTCGACGCCGTGCGCGAGTGGATGACAGGGCTGAAGTAGGCCCCGGGCACTCCGTGCGCGCATCCGACCGGATCACTTATCCCCGTGGTCCGCAGCCCCCCTACTGCCGGGGATGAAACTGCTGATGAACCGCCTTCAGACGTGACCGGTCCACGTGCGTGTAAACCTGCGTGGTGGCGATGTCGGCGTGCCCGAGCATCTCCTGGACCACGCGCAGGTCGGCACCACCGGCCAGCAGGTGGGTGGCGAAACAGTGCCGCAGCGAATGCGGGGAGAGCTTGCCGCTGACCCCCATGCGGCGGGCGTACTTGACCACCAGCCGCCAGCAGTTGGTCCGATCCATCCCCCGCCCGGTCCGGGACAGGAACAGCTTGTCGGTCGAGCGGTTTTCCAGGAGCTGCGGACGGAGCAGTTGCAGATAGGTCCGCACGGCACCGATGGCCCGCGATCCCACCGGCACGATCCGCTCCCGCCGGCCCTTGCCCATGCAGCGGAGATAGCCGACATCCAGATGAACATCCTCCAGCCGCAGGCCGACCAGTTCGCCGACGCGCAGACCGCTGGCGTAGAACAACTCCAGAATGGCCCGGTCGCGGGCGGCCAGCGGGTCACCGTCGTCGGGCATGGTCAGCAGCGCGTCCACCTGCTGCGGA
>CAYVVX010000279.1:0-7100 GCA_964455315.1 uncultured Planctomycetales bacterium
CGAGCGCAAGCTCGAGCGCGACTTCGTCAACTACCTGCACTTCGCCCAGATCGGCAGGTTCGAGATCGCCGAAGAGATCGGCAAGTCGCTGCTGGCCAATCCCGACCTGAGCCCCAAGCTGACCGACCAGGGCAAGGACGAGCTGCTCCGCCTGACCGACGAGTACACCAACAGCATCGAGCACCTGGTGCTGCTGGTCGGTAACAGCTCGATCGGGGAAAGCGCCGGCAAGCTGCTCGACCTCATCGCCGAAGCCAACCGCCGCAAGCGCATGGACCCGGCGCTGATCAAGCAGAACATCGGCTGGCTCAACGGCACGCCGACGCAGCGGCAGCTCGGGCTCGAGCGGCTGACCGAATCCGGCGAGTACGCCATTCCCTGGATGCTCGAAGCCTACGCCGACCCCGACCGCGCGGCGCTGCGCCCGTTCATCGCCCGGGCCCTGCCCAGACTCGGCCGGCCGGTGATCAATCCGCTGGTGGTGGCCCTGGAGAGCACGGATCCCGACGTGGTGACCGCGGTGGCCGAGGCTCTCGGCCGGCTGGGCTATCCGCAGGCGCTGCCTTACCTGAGGCGCCTGGCGACCGATGCCAAGGCGTCGAAGCCGGAGCGGGCCGCCGCCGAGCAGGCTGTCGCGGCGGTGGTGGTGGGCAACCCCGAGGCCCGGCAGTTGCCGGCCGACGTGCTCTTCAACCAGTTGGCCGAACAGTACTACGCCGATTTCGACACGCTCCGGCCGGACCCGCGCGAGGACCGCGTCAACGTGTGGTTCCTGCGCGAGGGGATCGTGACGCCGGTGGAGGTGCCGCGGACGATTTACAACGAAGTCATGTGCATGCGGGCCTGCAAGGCGTCGCTGGCGCTGAGCGCGGATCAGCCGGTCGCGGTGGCGCTGTGGCTGGCGGCGAACTTCCGCCGGGAGGCGGAGCTGGGCCTGGACGTGGAGTCCGAGGCGGCGGCCGAGACGCTGGACCTGACCCGCCCGGCGGACTTCCCGCGAAGCATCTACTTCGCCCGCAGCGCCGGTCCTTCCTATTGCCAGTTGGTACTGGGACGGGCGGTTCGCGACCTGGATCCCAACGTCGCCCTGGGGGCCATCGCGGCCATGAAATCCACCGCGGGCCCTGCCAGCCTGGTGGAATCGAGCGACAACCGCGGCGCGGGGCTGGCGTCGCCGCTGCGATTCCCGCATGCCCTGGTGCGCATCCGGGCGGCACTGGCACTCGGGCAGGCCCTGCCGGACCAGAGCTTCCGCGGCGCCGATGAGGTCGTGCCCGTGCTGGCCTCGGCCCTGGCGCTGACCGGCGGGAACAACTACCTGGTCATCGATCCCCAGGCGACCACCCGCGAGAAGCTGGCCCGGGCCCTGGCCGCCGGAGGCCATCGCGTGGTCGCGACCTCCGGGCTTCGCGAAGCGCTGGAGCAGGCCACCCGGCAGTTCACCCATCTCGACGGCGCGTTCATCACCAGCGACGTGGCCAATCCCCAGCCCCTGGAGGCGATTCGCGCCCTTCGTGATGATGCCCGGTTCGGGCTCACCCCGCTGGTGGTGCTGGTCAAGCCCGGCGACAACCTGCTGCTGGACAAGCTGGTGACCGTGTCGCCGCCGGTGGGCAACAGCTTCTTCGTCTCCGAGGATCAGGCCGACACCATCACGCCGGACATGGTCAAGCAGCTCCTGGCCCGCCGCGACCAGGTCGCCGGCAAGGCCGGCTACCGGGGCATCCCCGCGGAGCTGAGCCTGGCGCTGGCCATCGAGGCGGCGTATACCCTGCGGCACATCGCCGAGCACGAGAGCGCGGTGTTCGACGCCCGGGTCGGCGAGCAGGCCCTGGTTGAAGCCCTGCGTCACGATTCGCCCGACCTGCGGCTGGCCGCGGCCAGGGCTCTCGCGGTCATCCCGACGCCGTCCGGGCAAGCGGCCGTGGCGACGCTCGCGCTGGAGCCGCAGGAGATCGAGGATCTCCGCATCCAGGTGTTCGCGTCGCTGGCCGAGTCGGCCAGGAAGTTCGGCGCCCTGCTCGATCCGGAGCTGACCGACCGGCTGGTGGGCCTGGCCATCAACGAGCCGAACCTGCGGCTGCGCACCGCGGCCAGCCAGGCGCTGGGGGCGATGAACCTGCCCGGTCACCGGGCGGCGGAGATCATCCTGGCCCAGCCGGTGAAGTAAGCTGACGCAAACCGGTACTGGCATGAACCAGCATGCTCTTCAAAGTCACGCTGCGCTTCGATCTGCCTGAACCTCTGCAGTTCGAGGATTCCGCGCCTCCGGCCGTGGGTTGCTACATCGTTCTGGTTGTCAATGCCGATGACTTTCGCGAGGCGGGCAGCTCCGCTTTTGAATTCGCGCGCCAGCAGATGCAGGAAAGAGATCACTGGACCATCCCGGCGCGCAGCATCTCTCATGCTGAGATGCTGACCATAGCCTGGGCGGATCTCGAGGATATTCGCGAGCAGATCCCCGACCCCGATGCCGAAGGTGTCCTGTTCTCCACCGGGAGATTGTACTTTCCCGCGACTCCGCCTCGTAAGTGGTGGCGGTTTTGGAAGTAGCATCGCAGGGTGGGCCTCAGCACTCAGAACCCGGCACTCAGCACTTTCTTCCTACGCCGACGCCCCGCTGTACGATCGGACCCCGTGCCGCCAGAACAACGACGCGCCCAGCAGGGCCAGCGGGGCGAAGATCACCGCGGTGAGCATCTCCGCGCCGGACACGCGGTTCATCAGGGCCCCGGCCGGGATGGTGGTCAGGAACGCCAGCGGGAGGATGTAGGTCAGCGCCAGCCGCATGGGCGTGCTGTAGATGTTGACCGGGTAGCGCCCCGCCTCGAAGAGGTTCCAGAAGACCATCTCGATGTTGCTCACCCGGGTCAGCCAGAACGCGCAGGTGGCCAGCACCAGCCATAGCGAGTACACAATGGTCATGCCGGCCGCGAGCATGAGCAGGAACAGCAGGACGTTGAGGGCCGAGACGTGGCCGGAGGCCTGGCTGACGGCGACGGTGATGAGGATGGAGCCAAGGATCATGTCCACGCCGCGCCAGACGACGATGCGGCGGGTGGAGCAGTAGAACTGGCTGTTGACCGGCTTGAGCAGAACGTAGTCGAGCTTGCCGGTGCGGATCTCCTCCATCATCAGCCGCATGTTGGGCCCCACGATCATGCCGATCAGCCCGACCATGATGCGGAATACGCCGAACAGCCCCAGCACCTGCCACTGCCCCCAGCCGCCGAGCGAATCGGTGTTCGAGAAGATGGTCCAGATGGCGACGATCTCGCCGCAGACGTGGACCAGGCCAACCAGGATGTGGGCCAGGAAGTCGAGGCGATAGGCAGCGTCGTCCTGCATGCTCACGCGGGCGAAGAGGCCGAACAGGCGCAGGTAGCGGCGGAGGAAGGTCATGGCGTCAGGTTAGCTTCTCGCGGGGGATCGAGGCAATGGGCGACGGGCGGTCCTCGCGCGGGATCAATGCCTGTGCGGCCATAGCCGTCCCGCATTCCGGACAGACGCCGGAGACGTTGCCGGTCAGGTTATAACCGCATGATTTGCAATGCGGGCCGGGCGGCCGGCGCGATTTCATCCAGCGCCGATGCGCGAGCAGGAACAGCCCGGTGCTGAGCAGAAACAGGAACCAGAACGGCACGACCACCGAGAATCCCCTCGAACTGGTCGTGGGACCGCCGAGCGGGTTCAGCCGCAGGCTCCAGCCGTCGAGCGCGCCCGACGACGACCCGCTCTGCTCCGCGTACTCCCAGCCGGCCGGATTCCCCCACTCGGTCCGGACGCCGTTCTCGACGTAGCTCGACTCGTTGACGCCCAGGAACAGCCAACCCCGATCCTCGTGAATGCGGAGGAAGACCACGCCCACGCGGTGATACATGGCGATGTAGGGGGCGACGTGACTGTGAATCCACATCGCGGTCACCGACAGGAACAGGAGTGACGCGAGTGCGAGAGCGATTGCCCTTCTCATAATTGTCCCCCGCATTCCGGGCAGACACCGGAGACATTGCCCGCGAGGGAGTAGCCGCAGGTCAAGCAGAGGCCGCGACGAAGGCGACGGCGGCGACGCAGAAGCCGCCTGATGACGATGAGTGGATAGATCGCGAAAAGGAGAGTTGGGAGCCAGAGATGAACTGACAAGCCCGCATACTTGATGTTGGAGAAGTACCCGACGTTGACCTGCGGGTTCGAATGTTGACAGTCATAGACGCTGAATATCGCCGGAAGCGACACGCTCTTGAATCGCGCAGACAGTGGTTGCTGCGGCCCGCTACAGAGCGTCCATTCCCGCAACGTAATCCGACCCGGCTCCAAGACAACCGTCTTTGCACAGGAAAAAAAGAATGCTCGATCCGCAGACTCCGAGGAATCCTCCTGCTGCCAAATAGCCCTGTCCTGTAATTTGCAGGCCTCCCAGTACCACGGTCCGGAGTGACTGGGAAACAAGCTGACCATCAGGCACACAGCCGAGACCATACATAGCACGGCGGAGCATCCGGCTACGAACATGCGCAGCAGCTTTCGGCGATGGCCATGAATAGCGTTCCGGAATTGCCTCCACCTGACGCGCATGACGATCACTTCGCTCCATGACTGCAAGTCAATGAGTCGTCCGATCCGCCGGACGCCGCGCGCACGCCGGCACACGCTGGGTCCCACACTCTGGGCAGGTCGTCTGCCCGCCGCTGGTGACATGGTAGCCGCAGGCCAGGCAGAGGCCACGACGAAGGCGACGGCGGCGACGCAGCGGACTACGCACAAAGACGATGAAGGGGTAGATGGCAAAGACCAGAGCGGGAATCCAAAGGTAGATGGCCAGGATGTGCTCGCGCCATCTTTCGGATTCATACGCACGGTAGAAAAAGACGCCGCGCACCCCCAAATCGGCGGGAAACGAAGTCAGCTTGAATTCCCAGGTGTCCAATCGCAACTTGGCCATACCATGCCCAATCGTCGTCCAGAGATGGAAGTGCTCTGAGGGATCGCTTGGATAGGAAACGGAGTACAGGGATAGCTGGATAGGTTCACTACTGATATCCCAAGACGCCGGAGCAATTCTGAGCAGGCAGCCGACAAAGGCGGCGAGACAGCAGACCGCGGACAGGCCGGCGGCGGCAAAGCGGAGAAACTTGAACACAGTTGAACACTTGGTGGGCGCCATACCCTGTTGCCCCGGAAGTTCCATTCATCATACACGAAATGCCGGCTCTGCGGTCCACAACCCGGTGGTCGGGCAGGACCGCGATGGGGTTGCACGCGAGTGATGCATCATCCTCGCGGGAACGGCCGACACGGAGGTCGGCCGCTACAGCCTCAGAACCCATCACTTCCCTACGCCCCCACCGCCGTATACCGCTTCACCGCCGCCGACCAACCCAATCGAAAGACGAGCAGAGCCGCGCCGAGCCAGAAGATCTGCGCCCCGAGCCCCAGCAGGATCGCCGAGACGTCTAGCTTGCCCATCAGCGCCGCGGCCGGGAACCAGATGATCCACTTGAAGGGCAGCACGTCCGCAGCCCACTGCAGCGGCAGCGGCAGGATGGTCAGCGGGGCGACCCGGCCGCCGAAGAAGAGGTTGGCCCCCCACCACAGCTCGCTGACCGCGTCCATCCTGGTGAAGCGGAAGGCGAGCAGGGAGATGTTGTAGCCCCAGACGAAGTGCAGGGCCGCGGCCAGCAGCGCGGCCGGGATGCCCAGCAGAAGGTGGATCGCGGAGGTGCCGGCGAAGCTGGGGTGGCTGACCAGGGCGACCAGCCCCCAGACCGGCAGCAGCAGCACCAGGGTCAGCGACTTGTAGGCGATGTTGTTGGCGACGTTGTTCCAGATCGGCAGGATGGGCCGCAGCAGCAGCGGCGACATGGTTCCCGACTGCACCATGTACCCCATCTCGTAGATGTCCCAGGCCGTGGACAGGTGCCCCACTACCATGGTCAGCAGGAAGTACGCGGCGAATTCCGGCGGGGTGTAGCCGCCGATCGCACCGCCGGTCGGCGAGCCGCGCACGGCGGCCGACCACATGGCCATCGCCACCGCCGGGTAGACCACGCCCCACACCGCCCAGAGGACGATTTCGCCGCGGTATTGCAGCATCGTCGCCAGCGACGCGCGCATGAAGGCGGGCATGGCGTGAAGCACGGCCCTCACGTCGGCGTCTCCGTGCCCGGGTCGCGGGCGAAGACGCGCTGGATCACGTCCTCGATGGGCGGGTCTTCGATGGTCAGGTCCAGCACGGGCAGGTCGCCCAGCAGCTTGCCGGTCACGCCGGCCGCGTCGTCACGCGGCACGCGCAGGGTGACCTTGCGCCCCTCGCTCGCCATCACCTGGGCCAGCGAGGCGAAGTCGTAACCGTCGATGTCGCGGTTCAGGTCGATGGTGATGACTTTGAAGGGGGCCAGCCGGGCGCTCAGGTCGGCCAGCGGTCCGTCGAAAAGAATCCTGCCGTGGTCGATGACGATGATACGGCGGCACAACGCGGTGACGTCGGCCATGTAGTGGCTGGTCAGGATGACGGTGGCCTCGTGGCGGCGGTTGTAGGCGCCGATGAACTCGCGGATGCGGGCCTGCATGGTGATGTCCAGGCCGAGCGTCGGCTCGTCGAGGAACAGCACCGACGGCTTGTGCAGCAGGGACACGCAGATCTCGCACTTCATCCGCTCGCCGAGCGACAGCGTGCGCACCTGCTTGCGGAGCACCGAACCGATGTCGAGCAGCTCGATCAGCTCGTCGAGCGTCCTGCGCCCCTCGGGCGTGTCCACCTGGTAGACGGCCATGTGCACCAGGAAGGAATCCATCGCCGGGAGATCCCAGTTGAGCTGGCTGCGCTGGCCCATGACCATGCTGATGCGGGTGAGGTACGCGGGCTCGCGCTTCCAGGGCGTGTGGTCGAGGACGGAGGCGGTGCCCAACGTCGGGTGCAGCAATCCGGAGAGCATCTTGAGGGTGGTGGTCTTGCCGGCGCCGTTGGGGCCGAGGAAGCCGACGATCTCGCCGCGCTCGATGGCGAAGCTGACCTCGTCGACGGCCTTCACATCGCGGTACCTGCGGCGGATCAGCCCGCGCAGGGCGGCCTTGAGCCCGCCCTCGCGCTCGGGCACCTT
>CAYVVX010000280.1:0-2852 GCA_964455315.1 uncultured Planctomycetales bacterium
GTAGTTTGTGGGCGGGTGGAAGCCGTAGTCCATCAGGCGTTTGGAAATATCCAGCAGGCCGGCAGCACCATGGTCGAGACCAGCTTCACCTGGCTGTCCCTGGTGGCGGGCATCCCGCCGGTGTTCGTGCTCGGCGTGCTGAGCCGTCGGGCCACCGCCGGGCAGGCGCTGGTCACGCTGCTGGTCGGCTGGCTGGCGACAGCGGGGATGCTGGTCTACTACATGCTTTCGCAGAAATCCAGCTATCCGCTGAGTTTCATGTTCGTGTGCGTGCCCGGCCCGGTGCTGGCCCTGGCGGTAGGTTTCACCCTGGCCGGTTTTTCCCCCATGATACCGGGGGATCGGCTTCGCAACCTGACCTTGTGGACGCTCATCAAGGGCGCGATCCCCGTCGAGGCGCTGACGAAAGGCGACGCTACCCACCCGGCCACTGAGCCTTCGCCGACCGCGGATCGGGATGCCCGGCGCACCGGCCCGGGGGACTGAGCATTGATCCCCGGACCGGCAGCGGTTAAGCATGCACGGCCGGTAAACTGAAGGTCGCTGGTGTCCACACCACTTGAGGAGTAACCATCCCATGCCCGCCTTGTCACCCGATGTCCTCGCCGCCCTGGCCCGCTATGACACGCCAACGGTCTGCAACGTCATCGAGCTGTGCAACGTCCGCCCGCGCAACGCCGGCTACTTCTCCGCGGCGATCAAGTCGATCTACCCGGAAATGCCGCCCATGGTCGGCTACGCAGTGACGGCCACGTTCCGCTCGGCGAAGCCGGCGGAGCCTGGTGAGAAGGCCTTGACCTTCGGTGAGCAGATCGCCCGCTGGCAGGCGTTTGCGGCACCGCGGGTGCTGGTGGTTCAGGATCTCGATGATCCGCCGGACGGCGCGGTCTACGGCGAGATCGTGGCGACGGTGCTGAAGTCATTCGGCTTCATCGGGCTGGTGACCAACGGATACGCCCGTGACCTGGAGCCGGTACGGGCCCTGGGATTTCCCTGTTTCGCGGCCGGCGTGAGCCCGTCGCACGCCTACTGCCGGTGGCTGGAGATCGGCGTGCCGGTCAGCGTCGGCGGGATCACGGTGCATTCCGGCGACCTGATCCACGGAGACATGAACGGCGTGACCACGGTGCCGCTGGAGCGGGCCGGGCAGATCGCCCGGGGCTGCAAGCTGGTGGTCGATGCCGAGAGCATCCTGATCGAAGGCGCCAAGGCGGGGAAGGTCACGCCGGAGAGCTACGACGAGGTCATCAAGCGATTCATGGTCAAGCACGAGGCCATATCGAAGGAACTCAGCGGCCAGGGCGTGGACGAACGGCTGGGGGTGTAAACCCCGGCTGCGACCAGATAGCGATCCGAACCACAGAGACACTGAGCCCTCAGAGAATGGACCCATCAGGAACGCTCGAGCAGGTGTGTCGATCGAGTCGACATCCTGCGAGACGTCTGCCCGGTCCCCAGTTCTCAATGCCGCCGTACTGCTCGCATCATCCGGGCGGCGGCTTCAAGCCCAGCCCGTCGTAAAACGCGGCCACTTCCTTCATCTGATCATCGTTGAAATACGGCACGGGCGGGCGTAGGTAGCGTTGGCCGGTGCCGAAATGCTCCATGCTGGCCCGCCAGAAGGCGTGCGACCAGTGGTCGAGGAAGGGGAAGTCGTACTTGTCGATCCATGCGGCGGCCGCTTCGGTGTCGCCCCTCTGTATCGCCCTCCAGAATGTCATCGAGGCCTCGGGGGCGAAGGCGGCATACGCGCTGTAGTAACAGCTCGAGCCGTAAGGCCAGGCGGCCAGGAAGCGGTGTTCGCTGCCGCCGCCGAAGATCGCCAGGCGGCTTCCGAAAGTGCGCTGCCGCTGGATGTAGTAGTCGAGGGTCACGTCCTCCTTCAGGGCGGCGACGGACGGGATCTCCACCAGCCGTTTGATCAGCGATTCAGAATAGTTCCCGTGAAGCACGATGGGCAGCTTCGACGCTTTGGCGACCTCTTCAAAATGCTTCATCACCGCATCCTCGCCGACACCCTCCGGGAGCATCACCTGGACGGCATGGGCACCCGCCGACTCGGAGAATGCGGCGTACTCGGCGACCATCCTGGTCCACCAGCCGTCCGACGCCGCGATGACCACGCCGCGCGAGCCGACGGCTTTGACCAGCATGCGGGTGAGGTCGCGGATCTCCCCCGTGTCGAGCCAGGCATACTGCCCATTGCCGGCGGTGAGGGCGAAGACGGTCACGCTGGCCTCGGCGGCCCGCTCGCACATGGACCGGATGGACGACTCGTCGACGCGGAAGTCGGCCGTGAACGGCGTGGGAATGGACAGGATCGGGCCGCGCAGCCTGGCCCGAAACGATTCGGGCGTGAGCGCTCCGCTCGATGCGGGACTCGGTGTGTCGTCCGCGCGGAGATGACGCGCGGCCCACGCGGACGCCCCGGCGACGGCCAGGGATTGCAGCACGGCTCGTCGGCTCAGGATTGCGGACATCGCGCCTCCATTCGTGATCGGGGTTTTCGAGCGATCAGGCTCCGCCGGTATGGCGAAACGAATCAGCGGAACAGGCGACGGGCGGGCCGGACGGGATGCACAGGCTGATGCGTTTGTCCGGCCTCATGGTGGTCCATTCTATCGCGTTGTTCGACGGGGCTCAAACCCGGCCCCTCAGCGCCAGCTCGAGCCCGGACCCGACGGACGTGGCGACGGCGTGGGACGGCTCTCGTCTTCGAACCAGCGCGACATGATCATTCGCTGCTGGGTGTAAAAGGTCATGCCTTCCTTGCCCTGGATGTGCAGGTCGCCGAAGAAGGAGGCGTTCCACCCGGTGAAGGGAAACCATGCCATCGGCGCGGGCACGCCGAC
>CAYVVX010000280.1:2862-7093 GCA_964455315.1 uncultured Planctomycetales bacterium
GCCGGTGCCGAAGGGGCAGCGCTGCCCGAGACCGATGGCATCCTCCAGCGAATCGACCCTGGCGACCGAGAGCACCGGGCCGAAGACCTCCTCGCGGGCGATGTGATGGTCGGGCCGCACGCGGTCGATGACCGTCGGGCCGACGAAAAAGCCGTCGGAAGGAGCCTGGATGCGCCGGCCGTCGAGGGCCACGCTGGCGCCCTCCCGCTCGGCGCGGTCGATGGCCTGCACAACGTTGTGCTGATGCCGCCGGGAGATGAGCGGGCCCATGTCCACGGACTCGCCGCGGTCGGTCCGGCCGACCTTCATCGCTGCGGCGCGATCGACCAGCCGCCCCACTACCTCATCGGCGACACCGCCCACGGGGATCGCCAGGCTGCCGGCCATGCAGCGTTCCCCGGCGCAGCCGAACGCCGAGTTGATCAGGCTGGAGACGGTGGCGTCGAGCCTGGCGTCGGGCATGATGATGACGTGGTTCTTGGCCCCGCCGTTGGCCTGCACGCGCTTTCCGTTGGCGGTGCCGGTCTTGTAGATGTACTCCGCCACGCGGGTCGAGCCGACGAAGGAGATGGCCCGGACGTCGGGATGGGCCAGCAGGCCGTCAACACAACCCTTGCCGCCGTGCACGACGGAGAGCACGCCTTGCGGCAGGCCGGCCTCAATGAGCAGTTCGACGATGCGCTGGGCGGAGAGCGGAACGCGCTCGGATGGTTTCAGGATGAAGCAGTTGCCGCAGGTCAGGGCGATGGGAAACATCCACAATGGGACCATCGCGGGGAAATTGAAAGGGGTGATGCCGGCCACGATGCCGAGCGGGTGCCGCACCGTCTCGCAGTCGATGTCAGGGGCGATGTTCTCGATGCTCTCGCCGGTCAGCAGCGCGGGCAGCCCGCAGGCAAACTCGACCATCTCGATGCCGCGCTGAACTGACGCACGCGCTTCGACCAGCGTCTTGCCGTGCTCGCGGGTAACGATGCGGGCGATTTCGTCGGCATGTTCCAGCAGCAGGTGATGAAACCGGAACATCAGTCGGGCCCGGTCGGGCGCGGGCGTCTCCCGCCAGGCGGGGAAGGCCTTCGTCGCGGCCGCAACGGCCCGGTCCACGTCGGCAGACGTGCAGTGCGGCGTTCGGGCGCTGACCTCGCCGGTGGAGGGATTCCAGACCTCGCTGGTCTCCGCGGCGTCCGCGGCGACCCATTGGCCGTCGATCAGGCAGGGGCACAGCAATGGCGATGCAACGGTCATCTGGCGATCTCCGACATGGGCAATTTCGGTTGGCGTCACGGCCTGAACGATGAGGTGACATTATAACAGTATCGATCCCTTGTCACCGCCGCGGCGTCGATTTACGCTAGCGGCGTGTTCGACGGCCTGACCTGCCCCCTCGAGGAACGCATCGATGCCCAGAATCGTCCGCGGCGGTCTCATTCAGGCGACGCTGAGTGAGCCGGCCACCTCATCCCCGGAGAAGATCAAGAAGTCCATGGTGGACAAGCACGTGGCTATGATCGCGACGGCGGCGGATCAGGGTGTGCAGGTGCTGTGCATGCAGGAGCTGTTCTACGGGCCGTACTTCTGCGCCGAGCAGGATACCCGCTGGTACAACCTCACCGAACGGGTGCCCGACGGGCCGACCACGCAACTGATGATTGAGCAAGCCCGCAGGCACAAGATGGTGCTCATCGTGCCCGTGTACGAGGAGGACATGACCGGCGTGTACTACAACACGGCCTCGGTCATCGACGCCGACGGCACCTTCCTTGGCAAGTACCGCAAGACGCACATTCCCCACTGCGACCCCGGCTTCTGGGAGAAGTTCTACTTCCGGCCCGGCAACCTCGGCTACCCGTGCTTCGATACCAGGGTGGGCAGGATCGGCGTGTACATCTGCTACGACCGCCACTTCCCCGAGGGGGCCCGGGCCCTGGGGCTCAACGGAGCGGAGATCGTGTTCAACCCGTCGGCGACGGTGGCCGGGCTCTCCGAGTACCTCTGGAAACTGGAACAGCCGGCCCACGCGGTGGCCAACCAGTACTTCGTCGGGGCGATCAACCGCCCCGGCACCGAGCCGCCGTGGAACATCGGCGAGTTCTACGGGCAGTCCTACTTCTGCAACCCGCGCGGACAGATCATGAAGGAAGGCTCGCGCAACACCGACGACCTGGTCATCGCTGACCTGGACCTGGATATGATCCGCGAGGTGCGCAACACCTGGCAGTTCTTCCGCGACCGGCGCCCGGAAACCTACGATTCGCTGATCGCTTCCTGATATGCCCGCTGTCTCAACATGCGGCACATATTCATGAATCGCATGGACGACTCCGTCGATATCATCGCCCCCGACCCACGGCTGTACAACGCGGACATCGCCCCGGTGCTGCTGTCCGAACGGACCTGGGGGACGTGGTCCATCGCCGCGCTGTGGGTGGGCATGTCGGTATGCATCACCACCTACACGCTCGCCGCAGGCATGATCGAGCAGGGCATGACCTGGCGGCAGGCCATGTTCACCATCGCCCTGGGAAACCTGATCGTGGTCATTCCCATGGTGCTCAACGCCCATCCGGGGACACGCTACGGCATCCCCTTCCCGGTGCTGCTGCGCTGCTCATTCGGTACCCGCGGCGCCAACGTGGCCGCGTTGATGCGGGCCTTCGTGGCCTGCGGATGGTTCGGCATCCAGACCTGGATCGGCGGGTCCGCCATCTACATCCTGCACAGCCGCATCTTCGGGTTCGAACCAGCCGGCCCGAACGACGCCATCCCCCATCTGGGCCTCTCTGCAGGGCAGTTCGCGTGCTTCATGCTTTTCTGGGCGGTCAACATGGGCGTCATCCTGATGGGCATTCACTCCATCCGGTGGCTGGAAGGACTGGCCGCGCCGTTCCTGCTCCTGGTCGGGATCGCCCTGCTGGCCTGGAGTGTCAACAAGGCCGGCGGCTTCGGCGTGGTGCTGTCGGACGAGACCATCGCCAGGGTGCGAAACCGGTCGTCCGAGAAGTTCGACTTCTGGCGGGCGTTTTGGCCGAACCTCACCGCCATGGTCGGTTACTGGGCCACCCTGTCGCTGAACATCCCCGACTTCAGCCGCTACGCCCGGCGGCAGCGCGACCAGATCCTCGGGCAGTTCATCGGTCTGCCCACCAGCATGACCCTCTACGCGTTCATCGGTGTGGCCGTGACGGCCGCGACGGTGGTCATCTTCGGCGAGCCGGTGTGGGATCCGGTCACATTGCTCGGAAAGTTCGACAATCGGCTGCTGGTGGGGTTCGCGCTGTTCGCGCTGACCGTGGCCACGCTGACCACCAACCTGGCCGCCAACGTGGTCTCCCCGGCCAACGACTTCGCCAACCTCAAGCCGAACCGGATCAGCTTCCGGACCGGCGGAATCATCACCGGGGTGATCGCGGTGCTGATTCTGCCCTGGCGGCTGTATAATGACCTCAGCAGCTACATTTTCACCTGGCTGATCGGGTACAGCGCGCTGCTCGGCTCGATCGCGGGGGTGATGCTGGCCCACTATTACGTTGTGTTGCGCTGCCGGCTGGACGTGAACGGGCTGTATCGCATGGACGGGCCTTACAGCTTCGGCGGATCAGGCTTCAACTGGCGGGCCTTCGCTGCGATGGGCGTCGGCATTCTGCTCAACGTGCCCGGCTTCATTGCCCAGGCGTCGGGCGGCCGGGTCGACGCTCCGGCGTTGTTCGACACGTTGTACACGTATGCCTGGTTCGTGAGCCTGCTGCTGGCGGGCGTCACTCATTTACTGCTGACCGCGCTGTTCCCGGAGCCGGCGCAATCGAGCACCGTTCCTGTCATCGAAGGAGGTCGAGCATGACCCCATCCGCCGCCCCATCGCCGCGAACGCTGGCCCTGCCGGTCTGCAATCACGAGCCGGCGCCGTACACCGGCCCATCGCGGCAGGAGGTCATCGCCCTCCGCCGCCAGTACGTCAACCCCGCGCTGTTCCACCTCTACAAGGAGCCACTGTTAATCGTCGAGGGGCACATGCAGTACCTCTTCGACGAGACCGGCAAACGCTACCTGGACGGCTTCGCGGGGATCGTGACCGTCTCGGTCGGACATTGTCATCCCAAGGTGGTCGCGAAGGTGCGCGAGCAGGCCGGGCGGCTCCAGCATGCCACGACCATCTACTTCCACCCCACCATCGGGCAATTCGCGAAGAAGCTCGCCGAGCACATGCCCGCCGGCAGCGGGCTGAGCTCGACCT
>CAYVVX010000281.1:0-7089 GCA_964455315.1 uncultured Planctomycetales bacterium
GCGTCTCCCAGCCCATCAGCAGTTCCAGGCACGCGTGATCGATGTAGGTCAGCTCCTCGAAGTGGACGTGCAGCTCGCAGTCCCGTGGAACCTTCTCCAGGGTCGCGGCGAGCTGCGGCAGCCGCACGAAGGTCGCCGCCCCGCGAAGGTGCAGCACGATGCTGCCGTCCTCCCGGCGCTCCTCCGAGGCCACGTCCAGATGGGAGAAGGTGTACAGCAGCTTGCCCACCGACAGCACCACGCCGACCAGCACGCCGGTCAGCAGGTCGGCCGCGATGATCATCACGATGGTCGCGGCATAGATGGCCACTTCGCTCCAGCCGTACTGCCGCAGATTGCGGATGGCCTGGGGACTGACCAGCTTGTAGCCGGTATAGACCAGGATGGCGGCCAGTGCGGCCTTGGGGATCATGCCGAGCACGTTGGGCAGCAGCATGACCAGCAACAGCAGCCAGGTGCCGTGCATCACCGCGGACCAGCGGGTGCGGGCGCCGGCTTCAACGTTGGCGGCACTGCGGACGATCACGCCGGTCATGGGCAACCCCCCCAGCAGTCCGCAGGTCATGTTGCCGATGCCCTGGGCGGTGAGCTCGCGATCGTAGTTGGTCCGCGGGCCGGACTGCATCTTGTCCACCGCGGTGGCACAGAGGAGTGTTTCGGCACTGGCGATGAAGGCCATGGCCAGTCCGGCGAGCAGTACCTGTCCGTCCAGCAGCAGCCTGAAACTGGAGAGCGATGGTAACGTGACGGCGCCCAGGATCCCGCCCTCGGGCATCTCCACATGCTTGATGTCCAGTCCGACAATCCCGGTGACCGCGGTCGCCAGCAATACCGCCACCAGCGGGGCCGGCACCACCCGCATCTTCCGGGGGGCCAGCCACTTCCAGGCGACAATCACCAGGATGGTCAACAGCCCGATCCGGGCTGCCCAGTGGTGGCTGGAGCCGTCCACGGGCATGAGCCCGCGATAGATCGACTCGGGGATGGAAAGGATGTTCTGGATCGGCGTGGCCCGCGGGTCATCGTCCACCATCATGTGGAACTGGCTCACGAGAATCAGGATGCCGATCCCCGCCAGCATCCCGTGAATCACCGCCGGCGACACCGCCCGGAACCATTGCCCGAAGCGCAGCAGCCCGGCGGCGAGCTGCACCCCGCCGGCAATGAGGATGGTGATCGCGAGCACCTCGAGCCCGTGGTCACTCTTGCGGACGATTTCATAGACCACCACCGCCAGACCGGCCGCGGGGCCCGACACCTGCAGCGGCGCGCCGCCGATCAGGCCCACCATGATCCCGCCCACGATGCCGGTGATCAGGCCCGCCGCGACCGGCACGCCCGAGGCCAGGGCAATGCCCATACACAGCGGCAGGGCAACCAGGAAGACCACCACCGAAGCGAGGAACTCCCGCGCCGGGGAAGATGCCCCCTGATCCTGTTTCGCGTTTACTTCAACATCCATGATTCACCTCTCAACTGCCCGCCGGCTCAGGCGGTGCGACCCAGGCTTTCGCTTCCGTTCCGTCCCCTCAGGCTCTCGCAGCGGCCTCGTCCCCCAACAGCGGAACGAAGCACTCGTCGTCAGCTCGATAGCGATCGATCTGCCCTGAGCCGATGTCGTAGACCCAGCCGTGGATTTCGACCTTGCCGGCCGCGACTCCGGCCGCGACCACCGGATGGGTATGCAGGTTGCTGATCTGCACCAGCACATTCCGTTTCACGGCCGAGGCCACGAGTTCGTCCTGGCTTTGCCCGGCCTGCTGGCTGAGGACGATGCGGCGGGTCGCCTCCGCGTGGGTCAGCCATGACGAGACCGCGCTGAACCCGTTGAGTGCCTCCGGTTTGACCAGGCAGGTCATGGCTCCGCAGTTGGAGTGCCCGCAGACGATGACGTGGCGAATACCCAGCACACCGACCGCGTATTCGATGGTGGCGGCCTCTCCGACGCCGCCGGCCGCGCTGTACGGCGGCACGATGTTGCCCGGGTTCCTGAGAATGAACAGATCACCGGGATCGGTGTTGGTGATCAGGTTGGGATGCACCCGCGCGTCCGAGCAGACGATGAACAGGGCCATCGGCTTCTGCTCGCGGGCCAGGCGTTCGAAAGTGGCCTTCTGGGTCGGATAGATCACGTTCCGAAAATGGCGGCAGCCGTTGAGAATTTTTTCCATGTCGCGTCCTCTTGCACAAGACTTTGTGAAGCAGCATTGTCCCGCGGCATCGACCGCCGGCGGGAACCAGTGAGGCCAGGCGCCTGTGGCACCGGACCAGAGTGGTTGGATGTGAAGGGAATAGGAGGGACCGCGCCAAGTGCGGTCAGCGCGCGAAGATCAACACAACAGCGGGCAACCGGTACCGTTGCGGGCCTCCTGCTCGTGTGCGAACCGGGCAACCACCGGCCGTCGGGATCCCGAAGGGTTCGCGGCGACCGGAAGCAGAACCAGGATGGGGCGAACCGACACCAGGCGGCGCCGGGCCCGGCGAGTGTCTTCGTGGAGGGCCGCCTGGGAGACATCATGGCGGTGCATCTCCTCCTCCACCGGTCGGGAACCGGAGGACGAGGCGGACGATCTCACGTTGGCCGCGCGCAGGCTGTTGAACGGGGTCGCGCCCAGGGCCAGCACGAACACCATCCAGTACAGCGTCAACCGCCGGCGTCGCGCCGACGAAAGCAATGCTGGCAGACTCAGCCGATCCATGACACCTCAGAAAGCCAAGCTATGCGAGCGCCGTGATAACCGGCCACTCGTAAAACAGGGCCCACAGAATCCCGAACAGGGATACTCTAATCCCGATGAATCCAATCGGCAAGTCCAAAATCCGTCGAGGCCATCGCTTATCGGACTTCACCGGCCCCCGGAGGCCGATCAATCCCCTCCGGCAGCACCCTTTCACCCCCAAGCCCCGCCCCCCGGGACCGGTAACTCAGGTTGACCGCCGGATCGTCCGATAGCGCCTACCGAGTCGGAGACGGCTCGGCCCCCTGGAGTCCGGTTCGCATGTACAGCAAATACTTTGGCTTCGCCTCCATGCCGTTCGATGGCACGGCCGACCCGCGCTTCTTCTTTCGGACCGCCGAACACGAGGAAGCCCTGGCCGCCCTGCTCTACGGCGTCACCCAGCGGCGCGGGATCACCCTGGTCAGCGGCCCCCCCGGCAGCGGCAAGACGCTGCTCGGGCAGATGCTCATTCAGCAACTGCGCCCCCAGGCCGACGTCGCCGTCATCGGGCACGCCGCCGAGACCGGACACGACCTGCTCCAGGCCCTGTGCCGCGAACTCAACCTCCGCTACCGCCCGAACCACTCCACGGGTGACCTGGTCGAGCGCCTGCGCGCCCATCTGCACGCCGCCCACCAGGCCGGACGCTGCGTGGTCGCGGTGATCGACGAAGCCCAGAACATGACCCCCGAGGTGCTGGAGTTCCTCCGCATGCTCGGCAACTTCGAACAGGACGCCGCCCGGCTTCTCCAGATCGTGCTCCTGGGTCAGCCCGGATTGACGGAAACACTGCATCGCGGCCAGATGGACCAGCTCCGCCAGCGGATCTTCTGCTCCTGCCAGCTCAAGCCGCTGGAGCGCGACCAGACCACCAACTATCTGCGGCACCGCCTGCGTGTCGCCGAGGCGCCCGATCCCGAGCTGTTCACCGATGACGCGGTGGAGCTGATCCACGAGCGGTCCCGCGGGCTGCCCCGGCTGATCAACCAGATCGCCGACGCCGCCCTGCTGACCGCCTACGGCGCCTCCCGCGAGCGCGTCGATCGCGAAACCGTGGTCGAGTGTCTCCAGGACATGATGACCGTCCAGCTTGCCGCGCCGGCGGGAACCGCGCCGCCGCCGGCCTGCGTGGCCCCAGTGGCCGCGGATTCAGCGGTGGACCTCGGCGGATCGATCCATCGCGGCGGCGAAGTCATCGGCCGGCTCGACCAGGTCCCGCGCAGCGCCGAGCACCGCATCGCCGAGATGCATCAGCTTCTCAACGACCTCAATGCCGCCCAGCGAACCCTGGAGCAGACCCGCGACCAGTCGCTGGCCGCCGCCGTGGAATCCGATGCCCGCACCGGCCGCCTGCGCGAAACGCTCGCCACCGTAAACGCCGCGGCCGACCGGCTGCTGCGCGAGAAGGCCAGCGTGCGCAGGATGCTCAAGTCCGCCGACCGGCAGGTGCACGAGTTCGCCCGCCGTACCCTCTCCATGCAGCGCGAGCGTGAACGGCTGGCCGGCGCCGGGCGCTCGATCAGCGGGCTGCTGGACAAGGCCGCCAGCATGCGCAGGCAGTTCGACACCGGCGCGGCCGTGGCCGAAGACCTGCGTCAACTCATCAGCAAACAGGATCAGCGCAGCGCGGAAATGCAGGCGGCGCTGGAACAGTCCATGCGCGGCTGTGCGCAGCAGATCGAGACCCTGCATCGCACCGTGGAGCAAAGCGGGGCTCAGATCTCCCAGCAAACCGATCAGGCCAGGGCGGAACTCGGCCAGCGTGCCGGCCACAGTCTTGCCGAGGTTTCAGGAGAGATCGCCCGGCATGTGGAGCAGGCCGTCGCCCAGGTTCGCGAACAGGCCGATGCCTGCCTCCGCCGGCTCGAGAGCGGCTCGCAAGAGCAGAACCGCGCGCTCGAAGAAGCCATGACCCGGGGCAACGCCATCTGCGACCAGCTCGGCGAGGCCACCCGCCAGGCTGCCGATCTGGTGGTTCACGCCGCGGATGCTGTCGGGCAGCTGAGCAACGGCATTGACCGGGCCGAACCGCTCGCCGCGGCTCTGACCGCGACCGAGGGGCTGGGCGATCTGGTCGCCGAAGGTCGCCAGGTCGTCGAGACGATCGACAAGAGCATCGTTCGGGCACGCGAGGAACTGAACACCCTCAGCACCCAATGGCTGGGCGAGGCCCGCGATGCCGAGGAAACCGTGGTCGCCGCCGGTCGGGCGGTACTGGCCGACATGACCGCGCGGCGCAGCGAGCTGGAAACCCGCTTCACCGAGGCCGAGTCGCACCTCGCCCAACTCCGCGAGAACCTCCGCGCCGAACGCGAGCGGATGGACAGCGGCATCGAGGAGACCGGGCGGAGGCTCCAGAGCCACCTCGAACAGGCCGGCGACCTGGTGGCCATGCGCATCACCCAGGCCCAGGCCGCCGCAGAAGCCGCCGGCGGACGCTGCGACGAACTGCGCCAGGCCATCCAAGCCGGCGACCTCCTCAACGCCGCCCTCCGCGACACCGGGGCCCACGAGGAACTCCTGGCCCGCACCCACGACATCCGCGACAGCCTCACCCGTGTCGCCAAGGCCGCCGATCAACGGCTCGTGGATCTCGAGAATCGCATGTCCGAAGTCTGTGCCGCCGCTGACGCCCAGGCGGAGTCTCTGCAACGCCTCTGCGGCACGCTCCTGCCCCGGGCCGGTGAACAGCTCCGCGTTCTCGAGGAGGCCGCCGCGACCGCCGACGAAAAGACCAGGTCAGTGCGCGAGACGTCGCGCGAACTGGTCGCCGAGGCCGAAGACGCCGGCAAGAAACTCCACGACATCAACATCCGGGCAAGCGGCCTGATCGAACGGCTGGACGAACTGGGTGAAATCACCGCGCTGATCGAACAGGGTCGTCAGTTTCGCGAGGACCTTGTCGCCACCATCACCGACGCCGGACAGATCGGGGACCGCATCGAAGCCCTGGAATCGCAGGCGGCCCGGACGCTTCCGGCACTGATCGACCGCGGCGAGCAGGCCCGCGGGACCACCGTCGCCCTGGCCGCGTGCCGCCGCGATGCGGAACTGGCCGCCGAGACCTGCCACCGGCTGACCCGGGATCTGTCCGCGAAACTCACCGAGGTCGACGCGCAGCTGGGCCGGATCGATCAGGCCGTGGCTTCGGCCGATCGCCAGGGCACCGAGATCGCCGAGCGGCTCAGCGTCGCCGCGGACAACCTGATCCGGGAGCGCGCCGCCGCGGAAGCCCTGCTTAGTCGCCTGCGGCATCCCGCGAGCGGAAAGCAGCCCGGCGAGCAGACCGAGGCCGACCAACATGCCGGCGGTGCCCGCCACCCGGCGCCTTCCCGCCTGGCCGAGACGTCCGGCCGGGCCGTGCGGCTGACCAATTCACTCCAGAAGATCCTGGAACAGGCCCGCCACCCCGGCAGCGATCTGGCCCGCAGGCCAAACCGCCTGATGCAACTCGAAAAGAGCCCGTCCTGACGAGCCCGGGCACGGAGATCAGTCGACATGCGGGCGCTCATCCTCATCATCTGCGTCCTGCTGGCCGTCATGCTGGTGCTCTATCCGTTCGCGGCTTCGGGCGGCGCCGGCAACTACACCTGGTTCCTGCTCATTCTCCCGGTCTTCCTCTTCGTGGGCCGCGTACTGGCCGATCCCGCCGATCGCCCACTTCGCCGCCGTCTTCCACGGCGGACCGCGCTGCCCGGCCCCAGACCGCCAGACACACCATTCGATAATGCGGAGGGCGATGGCCTCTGCCAGGGGGTGTGGAGCGGTTCGGTCCGGCTGTTTTCGTCCGACCCGGCCCAGCCGATGTGCATCTACCCGCTGCGGTTGCGACTGGCCACCGCGCCACCCGCGGCCCACCTGGTGCGGATCCCGCCCCCGGGGACAGACGGCATCGTCGGTGTGGATATCCTTGCCGCCGACTCTCCGTGGGAGGAACTGGACCTCCGCCTCAACCTCCGCGTCAACGGCGTCATTACCCGGCACACCGCGGCCATCGCGCTGAGCGACGGCCGCTGGATCTCCGCCGACGACAGCGACCCGGTGGTGATCGATCTGTCTCCGCTGCGAAGCTCCCGCGCGATCGCGTCCGCCTGAGCGCCGCCGCCTGCTCCGGCCCGCTGGCAACGGCCCGGCCCGATCCCTATACTTGAACGTTCCACGACCCGCAGGCTCTCGGGAGACCAGACGTTCATGGCCATGCTCTTCCAGCCCCCACTGCCGCCGGAGTACGGCCGGCTGACCACCGCCGAAGCCGAGCAACGCATCCGCGACCACAAGGCCCATTTCGGGCAGCGCCTGGTCATCCTGGGGCACCACTACCAGCAGGACGAGGTCATCCGCTTCGCCGACTTCACCGGCGACAGTCTTA
>CAYVVX010000282.1:0-7088 GCA_964455315.1 uncultured Planctomycetales bacterium
CCGGCGCACATATCGCACCATGACGCGGCCCCGCGGTGATATAACGGATGCGAAGCGGGCCTGGATAAGCACCCCCACCGCCGCACCGCCGCGCCGCCGGACCCGCCGTCGCCGGGATGGGCACAGCGCGGACGGCACGGGGCCGGGCCTGTCGGAATCGGCGTCTCGGGAAGGAGAAGCGAGTGAAAGTCATCGACATGAAGGCGCCCGAAGCGCTTGCCGACCGGGCCGCCTTCTACGCCGACCCGGAGGTCGAGAAGAACCTGCCCATCGCCGAGCTGATCTCCAAAGAGTACGCCGCCCGGCAGGCCAGGCGCATCGACATGGCCCACGCCGCGAAGGAAGTGCCGCAGGGCGACCCGCGGCTCGGCAAGGCCGACACGGTTTACCTCACCGTGGTGGACAAGGATCGCAACGCCGTGTCGCTGATCCAGAGCCTCTACTACGGCTTCGGCTCCGGGCATGTCCCCGGCGAGGTCGGCTTCGCCCTGCAGAACCGCGGCACGCTCTTCGCCCTCGACGAACATCACGCCAACCGGCTGGAGCCGCACAAGCGCCCCTTCCACACCATCATCCCCGCGATGGTCACCAGGGACGGCAAGCCCTGGCTCTCCTTCGGCGTGATGGGCGGTGACATGCAGCCGCAGGGACACGTGCAGGTGCTCTGCAACATGATCGACTTCGGCATGAACCCCCAGCAGGCCGGCGACGCCGCCCGCATCCGCCACGACGGCTCCAGCACCCCCACCGGTGACATCATGACCGACGGCGGCATCGTGCTCCTCGAGCCCGGCGTGCCCGAAACCACCGCGGAGGAACTCCGCCGCCGCGGCCACAAGGTCACCCGCACCGGCTGGGGCTCGGGCGGCTACCAGGCCATCCTCATCGATCACGAGAACGGCATGCTGCACGGCGGCTCCGACCCGCGCAAGGACGGCGCGGCCATCGGGTACTGAAGTCGGCAGTAAACAGTACGCGGCAAGCGAGAGAGCGAGAGGGAGATCGAGCGGCGCTGGTGGAACCGGAAGCCCGCCGCGTACTGTCTACTGCTTACTGTCTACTTCCTATCCCTCGCCGTTTCGGGTAGCCTTTCGCTCATGGATATGGCCGTTTCCGCCCCTGCCGACGTGCCCCTGGGTTTCGTGGACAAGCTCCGCGCCCTGCTGGCCTGCGCGGTCGCGGTGGTCCTGTTGCGACAGCTTGGCTGGCTGGTCGCCCGGCCCGCGGATCCTGAGATGGCCGTCACCTTCACCACCAGCGGTCGCGCCGTGCTGGCCATCTGGCCGGCGCTGACCGTGCTGACCGTGGTCACCGCCCTGGCGGGTATGATCATCGCCGGCAAACGGCTTCCCGAAGGCGGTGTGTTCGCCGCCTGCGTGGGGCTCGTCGGGCTCGAGCTGCGCGGCGGCTCGATGCAGCAACTGCTCACCTACGTCGGCACCAACCAGGCCGCCGGGCGACGCGCCCTGATGATCAACCTGGGCATCGACGCCTTGCTCTGGGCCGGCGTGATCGCCGTGGCCTGGGTGGCGGTGGCGATGGCCCATCGCTGGCTGTGGCCGCCGGGCGAGGAGCCCGAGCCGGGTGAGGCCGTTCCGCGACCGAGCGCCCGCGCCGCTCTGGCCGCGTCCTGGAAGCTCGGCTGGCAGGGACTGGTGGTCACGACCGTGGTCGGGGCCCTGGTGGTCTGGCTCACGGTGGAACGTAATCGCGAGGCGGTGGTGATGCGCGGACAGGTCATCGCCTCGGTGGCCGCGGCGCTGTACCTGGGGGCCATGGCCGCGCGCTACTTCACCCACTCGCCCGACATCCGCTGGTGCGCTCTGGCGGCGCTGCTGGTGGCGCTGATCGCATACCTGCTGGGGTACCTGAACGCCGACCTGGGCTGGGCCCGCGAAGGGCGGCAGCTCTACGCCGAACTGCCCGGAACGCCGCCTCATGCCCTGGTCCGGCCGCTGCCGGTGGAGTACCTCGCCGTCGGCGTCGCGGCCGCACTGGCCGGTTACTGGGGCGGTCAGCGGGTCGAACATCTCGCCGAGCAGGAGGCGGCTCGATGATTCTGCCCTTCCGGCGCCCGCGGCTGGAAAGCTGGGCGGTGATCCGGGCCAGGATGTTGCGCGAAACCGAGGCGTTCCTCGAAGATGGACTGCGCGATGACGCCCGGCCGGTGCACATTCCGGCCATCCCCGTGGGCCGGGGCAGCTTTCCGCGCGGATTCGCCGACCTGTTCTGGTCGCGGGTGCTGGGATCGTCATAGGGTGAAACCGGGGCTGTCGGTGATCAGCCTTCAGCCAAAGAAGGAGCGCCCGGGCTCGGGACGTGGGACGCACACATGGCTCAACGGATCAGCGAACAGGAAGTGCGGCACATCGCCCTGCTGGGACGGCTCAAGCCCTCTGACGAGGAGGTGCGCCTGTTCAGCGAGCAGCTCTCCTCGATCATCGGCTACGTCGAGCAGCTCAACGAGGTGGATACCGCGGAGGTCGAGCCGACCGCCCATGCCCTGCCGGTCAGCAACGTCTTCCGCCCCGACGAACCGCACACACCGCTGACCCCTGACCAGGCGCTGAAAAACGCCCCCCAGCGCGAGGGCAGCTTCTTCGGTGTGCCCAAGGTGCTCGACCAGGGCAGCGGGGCGTAAGCGAAGGAAACCGCTGGGACGCGGAGAACGCAAGGAAGATTGAACCACGGAGGCACAGAGGACACAGAGAAGCAGGAACCAGGTGAACCGCGGAGACGCAAGGGACGCAAAGAGAATGACATTCAGGAAAGCATGAAGGTATGAAAGGGCAAGTGATCTGGGTAAGCCTGATCGGATAGCCAACAACACATCATCAGATGTTCTCCCTGCTTTCATGCCTTCCTGATTCTTCAATGTCCTCTCCGTGACCTCCGTGTCTCTGTGGTTCAATTCTTCTCTTCTTCGCGTCCTCTGCGTCTCCGCGGTTCATCAGGTTTTATTGGCTGGACCGCATGGATACGTTGATCTCCACTCGTGACGCGATTCGCAGCAGGTCCGTTTCATCGCGGGCCTGCGTTGATCAGGCCCTGGACCGCATCGCCGCGCTCGAACCGCACCTGCACGCCCTGGTCAGCTACGACGGCGACCGGGCCATGGATCTCGCCGAGCAGGTCGACGAGCGCATCGCCCGCGGCGAGGAGGTCGGCCCGCTGGCCGGCCTGCCGCTGATCGTCAAGGACAACCTCTGCACCCGCTTCGGGCGGACCACCTGTTCGTCGAAGATCCTCGAACACTTCGAGGCTCCCTACGACGCCCACGTCGTCGAACGGCTCGAAGCGGCCGGCGCCATCATCCTCGGCAAGACCAACCTCGACGAATTCGCCATGGGTTCGAGCTGCGAGAACAGCGCCTTCGGGCCGACCCGCAACCCGTGGGCGCTCGACCGCGTCCCCGGCGGCAGCTCCGGCGGCTCGGCGGCGGCGGTCGCGGCCGGGATGGTCGCCGGCTCCATCGGCTCCGACACCGGCGGCTCCATCCGTCAGCCGGCGGCGTTCTGCGGCATCACCGGGCTCAAGCCGACCTACGGACGGGTCTCGCGTTACGGGCTGGTCGCCTACGGCAGCAGCCTCGACCAGATCGGGCCCTTCGCCCGCACCGTGCCCGATGTCGCCCTGCTGCTCGGCGTCATCGCCGGACACGATGCCCGCGACAGCACCTCCGTGCATCGTCCCGTGCCCGACTACCTCGCGGAGCTCGACAAGCCGCTCAGCGGCCTGCGCATCGGCATCGCCGAGGAGTACTTCGGCGCCGGCCTCGACCCGCAGGTCCGCGCCGCCGTCGAGGCCGCCATCGACAGCTACAGGCAGTTGGGCGCCACCGTTCAGCCCGTCCACCTGCCGCATATGAAGTACGCCATCGCCTGTTACTACCTGATCGCCACCGCGGAGGCGTCCAGCAACCTGGCCCGCTACGACGGTGTGCACTACGGGCATCGCACCGCCAAGCCCGCCGACTACGTCGATCTCTATTGCGCCAGCCGCCAGGAGGGCTTCGGCCCCGAGGTGCGCCGACGCATCATGCTGGGCACCTACGCCCTGTCCAGTGGCTACTACGACGCGTACTACCTCAAGGCGCTGAAGGTCCGCACGCTGATCCGCCGCGACTTCGAAGCGGCCTTCAACGCCGTCGACGTGATCGCCTGCCCGACGTCACCGCTGCCGCCCTGGCCGATCGGCGAGAAGGTCGACAACCCGCTGGCCATGTACCTCACCGACATCTACACCGTGTCGCTCAACCTGGCCGGCGTCCCGGGCATCAGCCTGCCCTGCGGATTTACCGACAACGGACTGCCCATCGGGCTTCAGCTCGTCGGGCCGCATTTCGCCGAGGACAGGCTGCTTGCCGCCGCCAACGGCTACCAGGGCCTGACCGACTGGCACACCCGCCGGCCGGCGCTGCCCGCCGGGGTGAGCTCGTGAGCCGCGACGAACATGCCCTGGCCGCCTGCCGCCGCTCCGGGCAGGTGTACCACGAGCAGCTTACCGAGCAGACCGCGCTGACGGCCGGCGTCGCCTTCACCTGCCGGGAGTATCCGACCCTCCACGAAGGCAATCAGTTCCGCGAGGTGGTACTGCCGGAGTCAGGATCGCTGTCTGCGGCGTATGACGAGGTCGCGGGCTTCTATCAGAGCCGGGGGCTAACCTGCTTCGGCTGGGTGCCGGCCGCGGGGACACCGATTGAACCGCTGGAGGCCTTCCTCAGCACGCGCGGCTTCACCACCCGAACCAACCTGTGCATGGTGTGGAACCGCGAGGTCGATTTGGTCGGCGAGGCAGGGATCCGCATCCTGCCGGCCCGGCCCATGCGCAAGGCTCTCCAGGAATTGCGGATGAGCGATACCGCCTACGACGAAGCCACCCGCCGCATGCTGGTGGAATCACGCAATGACCGCCTCGATGATCCGCAGTATGATCAGATGGTCGCCATGATCGGCGATGAGCCGGCCGGGACCGCGGTTCTGCTGCAGGCGGGTGAGATCGGGCGGATCGAAAACGTGTTCATCGCCGAGCAGTTTCGCCGCCGCGGCGTGGGTCTCGCCCTCATGGCTCACCTGCTGGCGATGGCAAAGCGCCTCGCGCTGCGTATCACCGTGCTGGAGACCACCCCGGACAACGAGCCGGCCATCGCGCTCTACCATCGCTGCGGGTTCGACCCCGCGGGGACGTATGTGGAGTTCGAGGCACCCGAAGCTACCCGTGTTCTGCCCAGCAGGGGAGTTCGATCTTGAGACCGACCGCGTGCACTCCCCTCGTTGCCCTGCTGGCCAGGCGCGGCCGCGACGGCTGGAAGCCCAACTTCCCGGTGATGGGCACGCCCGCGTCGCACATGGACTGGTTGAAAAAAACGCTGGAGCGATCACTCGCCAAGGGAGACGCCGTTGCCAAATAACCCGGACAAACAGGCCAGGGAGATCGTAGTCGCGGTCACCGGCGCCAGCGGCGGGCCCTACGCCCTGCGGTTGCTGGACGTGCTGGAACATGCCGGCGCGAACGTCCACCTGGTCGTCTCGCCGATGGGCAAGCGGCTGCTGGCCGATGAGTGCGATGTGGCCCGGCTGGAGGTGGAGCCGCTGCTGGGCCGGCCCAGCGAACGGCTGACCATTTACAACTATCGCGACGTGGGCTGCCGGCTGGCCAGCGGGTCGTACCTGACCGACGGCATGGTGATCTGCCCGTGCAGCGGCAACACGCTGGGGGCGGTCGCGGCCGGGGTGGGCGACAACCTGATCAGCCGGGCCGCGCAGGTCACGCTCAAGGAGGCCCGCCGGCTGGTGCTGGTCCATCGCGAGATGCCGCTGTCGGGCATCGACCTGGAAAACATGCTTCGCGTGCAGCGGGCCGGCGGGATCATCTGCCCCGCCAACCCCGGCTTCTACCTTCACCCGCGCTCGGTGCAGGACATCGTCGACTTCGTGGTCGGGCGGATCGTGGACCTGCTCGGCGTCCCCCACCGGCTCCACGTCCGCTGGGACAAGCCGCCGGCGGGCAAGCGCAAGGCGGACGAGGAGGAGGATGGCGGCGAATGACTCCGCCGGCCACCCAGCCCGCCGGTTCCGCCGCGGGAAGCGCCGCCCCGCTCGCCTCCCTCCGCCGCTGGGCGGAGATGGTCAAGTTCTCCCATTCGATCTTCGCCCTGCCCTTCGCGATGATGGCCGCCTTTCTCGCCGCCCGGGCGGCCTTCGACGCCGGCCGTCTGCCCCACCCCCGGCCCACCGGAGGCCAGATCCTGCTCATCCTCCTCTGCATGGTCGCGGCCCGCTCGGCGGCCATGACCTTCAACCGTTTGGTCGACGCCCGCCTTGACGCTCTCAACCCGCGCACCGCGACCCGGGCCATCGCCGCCGGCACCATGTCGCGGCTCCAGGGCACGCTGTTCTTCCTCGCCGCCGGCCTGCTGTTCGTCGCCGGGTGCGCGGGGTTCCTGCTGCTGGCCAACCCCTGGCCGTTGTGGCTGTCGCTGCCGGTGCTGGCGTACCTGTGCTTCTACTCCTACACCAAGCGGTTCACCCGCTGGTCGCACTTCGTCCTGGGCACCGCCATCGCCCTTTCGCCGCCGGCGGCATGGCTGGCGATCGACCCCGCTTCCGTCGGATTGCCCGCGGTGGTGCTGATGGGTGCGGTGACGCTCTGGATCGGCGGCTTCGACATCATCTACGCCTGCCAGGACATCGACGCGGATCGCAAGCTGGGCCTGCACAGCCTGCCCTCGCGGATCGGCCCGGCCAGGGCCCTGTGGATCAGCCGGGCCTGCCACCTGGGGACAGTCGTCCTGTTGCTCGCGATGATGGGGGTGACTTCGCTGGGGTGGATCTACCTGGCGGGCGTGCTGCTGGTTGCCCTGCTGCTGCTCATCGAAAACCTCCTGGTCCGCGCCGACGATTTTTCGCGCGTCAACCTGGCGTTCTTCACCGTCAACGGCGCCATCAGCGTCGCCCTCGGTCTGCTCACCATCGCCGACTGCCTGCTCTCGACGTGACCCCGACGCGCGGCAAGCAGGATCAGCCACGGAGCAACAAAGAGCACAAAGAAGAGGTGGTTTGAGCCGGAACCCACAAGTCGCGGACCCC
>CAYVVX010000283.1:0-7081 GCA_964455315.1 uncultured Planctomycetales bacterium
GCGCGGTGGTGGCCGGGGAGAGGTCGAAGTTGGCGGTGATCTGCCAGATGGACCGGGTCAGGTCAATGCGGCTGCCGTTGCTGCGGTGGGCGAGCACGTCATAGATGCCGACCTCAACCTGTTCCTCGGGAACAGCCAGCCCCAGCGCACAATGCCCCTGCGGGTCCATGTCCACAAGCAGGGTGCGGCGCCCTTCGCGCGCCAGGCAGGCGGCGAGATTGATGCTGACGGTGGTTTTCCCGCAGCCGCCCTTCTGATTGACGATGGCGATGGTTCTCATGGCGTCTTGCCTTCATCCGGAACTGTGGGCTTCCTTGAACAGGGTGCCCCACTGACCCTTGGACCGCAGCGCAAAAAACGCTATAGCGCAGTTATCGGTCGGTCCTCCATCAAAACTTTACCAGACCCGATTTACGTCTTAAATTGTTTTGCCGGAAGAGGTTAGGATTAACTGGGGCGGAGGCTGATTAAAGAAGTTAGAGCAGTTTTCAGGGCTGTGAGTCGTGCTGCGGGCCCCTGAGACGCCCGGCAGGCGGCCAGGGCGGACGACGCGACCTCGCTTCGACGGCCAGATCCTCGACGCAATTCCCCGACGCGTTTGCACAGTTCGGCCATGCCGGCGAACGGGATGAACTGCTGGTCGGGTGTGAGCAGAGTCGCCAGGCCGCCGGGCTTGCCGTCGCGTGGATGCCGGCGGGCCAGCACCACCGCTCCGCACGCCGCGGCGGTCAGGCAGTCGCCGGACACCGCGCCGACCGGGGAGGCGTGAATGAACAGGCGGCTGGCCTGGTAGAGTTGCGCGCGCTTCGCCGCGCTGTCCGCCTGGACCACCCGCCCGGTCCCGAATCGGCTGCCCCAGCCCTGCCCGACGAGCTGCCAGGCGAGATCGGGAATGGCCTGGGTCAGCGCTTCGATCGCGCGGAGCCAGTACAGCGTGCCGGCTGCCTCCAGGGTCAACGCCGTGAGCATGTCCCGGCGGATGGCAGGCTCGGCGAGGCGATTGGCGGCGTCCTGCTCGGCCCGCTCGAGGAGGCGGACGGCCTGGTCGTCGGTGAAGTGCTCGATGGTGTCGCCGAGGCGCTTGAGGGCCCGGTTCCAGATCAGGATGTGGGTGGGCAGGCTGAAGCCCAGGGCGACCGGGTCCAGCGGTGCGCCGTCGGCGGCGATGATGACCTCGATGGGGCGGTCGCCGTCCTCGGTGGACACCGGATCCGCGCAAGCCAGGTGGGCGGGAGGCACCACCGCCAGTCGATCCCGGCTCACGCCCGCGGCCGTGGCCCGATCCCGGAGCCAGCTCCCGGCCACGGCCAGCGATGTCCCGGCCGCGCCATCCGCCGTCGGTTGAAGACTGGCCGGTTCAATGCGGGCCAGCGCTTCCACACCGTCGCGCGGGCGGAGGCCGAGCCAGCAGACCGCGGGGATCCCGGCCGGGAGAACGTCCGACGCGTCCGACCGGGTCATCTCCAGGAGGCATACCCCCGCGGGCATCCTTCCCGACGGGCCGACCAGGCGCCGAAGCCGGACCAGCGGGTGGACATCGGCAGGCGTCCTGACCACCACCGGGGTGTCGCCCGGATCGACCTCCGCCAGCGCCCCGGCCATCGCGGTGAGGTCATACCGAACCCGCGAACTGATCACCGCGACGGGCATGCCCGCGGCCACGTCCGGATCACACCTCGCCAGCGACGCGGCCAGCGCGCGCATGGCGGATGATCGGTTCTGCTCGGTTCGCTGGAATGCGGTTTCGACCGCGGCGCGGATGGGCACCATGTCAGCCATGGCCTGCCAGGGCCACATCATGATGCGCTGCGGGCAGAGGACGCCCTCGTGAGTTGCCAGCCAGTCGGTGAGCCGCTGGTCAAGCTGGTCGAGCGGGCAGCACAGGAACACCAGGCGCTCGCTGTGCAGCTCGGCATGCCAGGGGTGCAGGCGGATGGCCAGATCGATCCATCGTTCGCATGGCTCCCATACGAACACGGCTCGATGGGAGCCCATGCGCAGGAGCAGCAGACTGGCTTCCGAGCCTTCCCCGATGCCCGGCAGCAAAACGTTGCCATTGCCGGCCTGGAACTGATCGACCAGCGCCGCGGCCCGGACACCCGGGATCGACGTGCGTCCGAACCAGGGGCGGATACCGTCTTCAGTGTGCAGGCGGAAGCCTGGACGACCGTCGCGGGTGGTGGCGGGGAGGGCGTAATCTTCCGGCAGGGGACTCAGTCGATCAGCCAGGTCGGGCATGACCCGCCGCAGGGCGGCAAGATTGTGTTCACGAATGGAAGGGTCGAGCGCAAGCGTGGGAAGCGGTTCCATCCTTGGGTTCAGCCTTCTTGACGGAAGCCGGACGGGTTCATTCCGCTCCGGTCACTGGCCGTGCATCAGGCGCATGACCATCATGCTGATCAGGAAGATCATCCACACACCATACGCGACGGCTGAGGCCGTGAGCGGCCAGCGCGGCAGCGGCGGCGAATCGCCGGCCGGCAGGTCGTTGTCCCAGATGGACTTTCCACGGGGGCTGTTGTCGTGGTTGGCGGTTTCCTGGGTCATGGTCGCGCGAACCTCCTTCTGCTGACAGGTTAGCTCCGGGCGGGGGGGCTGGCAAGCCGGGCGTCGGCCTGCCGCGAGCGAATGAACGGTTTGACAGGGTCCGGCGTAAACGTATGATGACTTTTTGGTCGGCACCGGGTGATTGAGTCAGGATTGCGGCATGCGAAACACCTGTGGGATGGTATGGGCGTGTTCTCATCTCGCGCTGCGCTTCCGCGTGGCGGACAGATTCCCTTTCCAGAGCCTGATGAGTCGGATGGGTGGGCCATGCGCCCCTTGATCGATGACGGCGGCCGGACAGGGTGAGGCGCGGGCATGGGTGTGGCCGAGTTGACACTGAGAGCCCCGGCCAAGATCAACTGGACGCTTCGCGTGGTGGGGCGGCGTCCTGACGGCTATCACGAGATCGAGTCGCTGGTCGCGCCGGTGTCGCTGTTCGACGATCTCGAACTGGTTCGCCGCGATGACGGCGCGGTGAAGCTGACCTGCGACGCCGAAGGCGTGCCCACCGACGGGCGCAACCTGGTGGTGAAGGCGGCCCTGGCCTTGCGGGATGCGGCCGGTGTCTCAGCCGGCGTGAGCTGCCGACTGACCAAGCGCATCCCCTCCGGGGCGGGACTTGGCGGCGGCAGTTCCGATGCGGCCTCGACGCTGCTCGGGCTGAACCGGCTGTGGGGCCTGAACTGGCCGGTCGAGCGGCTGATGCCGCCGGGTGCCGCGGTGGGCAGCGACGTGTGCCTCTTCCTGCCCGGCGGGCCGGTGCTGATGACCGGTCGGGGGGAACGGGTTCGGCGTGCCGTCGGCTGGCCAGGCTGGGTGGTGCTCCTGCTGCCGGGCGTGGAGGTATCGACAGCGGCCGTGTATGCGGCGTACCGTGCGGAAGATGTCGGTGCCGAGATCCGATCGAGCGAGCCGAACGGGGATGGATGTTCGGCCCGGGACTGGATGGAGCGCACGTTCAACATGCTGGAAGCGCCGGCCATGCGGGTCTGTCCGCTGCTGGCGGACATCGCGATGAAGGCCGCCGCTCTGGCGGAACGCACCGTGCGCATGTCGGGAAGCGGCTCAACCCTGTACACCGCCTTCGACACCGAGGCGGAGGCGGAATCGTTCGTCGGGCGGGTCGGGAAGCATCTGGAAACGCGGGCCGTCGTGGTGCGGCCGTTGAACAGCGTGACGTGAAGCATGAGCCGGGTGACGGCTCCGGTGGTGCGGGAGCCGGGCTGGAATCCTTCGACAGGGCCTGATGGAGACGCAGCGATGGAAATCACCGAGGTCAGGGTCAAGCTGGTGGAGAAGTCGGCCGAGCGGCTGCGGGCCTTCTGCAGCATCACGCTGGACGGCGATTTCGTCATCCGGGATCTGAAGATCATCGACGGGCTCAACGGCGCGTTCGTGGCCATGCCCTCGCGGAAGCTGGCCGACCGCTGCCCGCGCTGCGGGTCCAAGAACCATCTGCGCGCCCGGTTCTGCAACGACTGCGGGGCCAAGCTGAACGAGGGGCGAGCCCCCAAGGATCCCCAGGGGCGGGCCAAGCTTCACGCCGACGTAGCCCACCCGATCAACGCGGCCTGCCGCGAGCGGATTCAGAACGCGGTGATCGTGGCCTTCGAGGCCGAGTTGGAGCGGAGCAAGCAGCCCGATTACAAGCCTCCGTCGTTCGACGACTACGAGGACGATGATTTTCATGTCGAGTCGCCGCCGGCTTCGACGCCCCCGGAACCCGCCGAGCCGGTGGAGCAGCGGCCCAGGGCCCGGACGGGCAAGGGATCGCGCGGGCAGGAGTCGGATGATAAGGGCGGGGCCTTCGAGGATTACAACTCGCTGATCGCGGACCTGAAGCGCGAGGCCGCCACCCGGCGCGGAACGCGCGATGACGACGCCGGTGGATCGGATGACGTGCCCGTGGTGGAGGACGAGGCCGAGGAACAGGACGCCGCGCCACCGGAGCCGGTGGAACGGCCCGCGCCCGCCCGCGAGGAGCCGCGCCCCGCCCGGGAGAGCGGTCCCCGGGATCGCGACCGCCGGTCCGACCGGGGCGGTCGCGACCGCGGGAGGGAACGAAGCGCCCCCCCGCCGGCGAAGCCGGCACCACCGCCCGCCGATGAAGAGGACGATTTCGCCGCGGGCCTGATGTGAACGGAAGCTGTCTTTCGCGGGCGGGAACCGCGGCTCAGCCTCCGGTGCTCGCAGGCCGCGGTATCTTAGCTGACGGATGCCCTGCGGCTCCGTTTCGTGCGTCAATGAATTGACGCACTCCCGGATCGTTCAGTGCTCAGCGCCTTCCTTCGCTCAGCCCTCAGCGCTTTCTTTCCCTCATCACTTCCTACTGGCCCTTGAGCAGTCTGCGCAACACGGTCTGGAGGATGCCGCCGTTGCGGTAGTACTGGATCTCGACCGGGGTATCAATGCGGCAGCGGGCCTTGAACTCGATGGTTTTGCCGTCGGGCCTGCGGGCGCTGACGGTGAGATCCTGGAGCGACTTGAGGTTGTCGTCGAGGCGGATGCTGAAGGTCTCGCTGCCGTCGAGCCCGAGTGACTCGCGGGTCTCGCCGGGCTTGTACTCCAGCGGGAGGATGCCCATGCCCACCAGATTGCTGCGGTGGATGCGCTCGTAGCTCTCGGCGATGACCACCCGCACGCCCAGCAGCAGCGTGCCCTTGGCGGCCCAGTCGCGGGACGAGCCGGTGCCGTACTCCTTGCCGGCCAGCACGACCAGCGGCGTATCCTCCGCCTTGTACTTCGTGGCGGCGTCGAAAATGCTCATCTGCTCGCCGGTGGGCAGGTACGTGGTCACCCCGCCCTCGCTGCCCGGAGCCAGCAGGTTGCGCAGCCGGATATTGGCAAACGTGCCCCGGGTCATGACCCGGTCGTTGCCGCGGCGGGCACCGTAGCTGTTGAAGTCGATGGGCTTGACGCCGTTGTCCTGCAGGAACCTGCCCGCCGGGCTGTCGGCCTTGATCGAGCCCGCCGGGGAGATGTGGTCGGTGGTCACCGAGTCGGCCACCATGACCAGGCAGCGGGCGTTCTCGATCGACGCGATGGGCTTTGGCTCGGGCGTCAGGTCGCTGAAGAAGGGCGGCTCCTGGATGTAGGTGCTGTCGGCCCGCCATGCGTACAGATCGCCGGTGGAGACGGGGACCGCCTGCCACTCCTTGTCGCCTTCGGTCGCGGTGGCGTACTGGGCGGTGAACTGCTCGGGCGAAACGGCCCTGGAAACGGTCTGCTGAATCTCCTGCTGGCTCGGCCAGATATCCTTCAGGTAGACCGGCTTGCCGTCCGAGCCGGTGCCGAGCGGCTCGGTGGTCAGGTCCACGTCGGTTCTTCCGGCGATGGCGTAGGCGACCACCAGCGGCGGGCTGGCCAGGTAGTTGGCCTTCACGTGCGGGTTGATCCGGCCTTCGAAGTTGCGGTTGCCGCTGAGCACCGAGCAGGCCACCAGGTTGCCCTCGTCCACCGCGTGTGCGACCGCGTCGGGCAGCGGCCCGCTGTTGCCGATGCAGGTGGTGCAGCCGTAGCCGACGGTGTGGAAGCCGAGCTTCTCCAGGTAGGGGGTCAGCCCGGACTTCTCCAGGTAGTCGGTGACCACGCGCGAGCCGGGCGCCAGGCTGGTCTTGACGTAGGGCTTGACGGTGAGGCCCTTCTCGACAGCCTTCCTGGCCAGCAGCCCGGCGCCCACCATCACCGAGGGGTTGGAGGTATTGGTGCAACTGGTGATGGCGGCGATGACCACGGCGCCGTGGGTGATCTCGGCGGAAGACCCGTTGTTGCGGACGGCCGCGGTGCGTTTCAGCGCCGCCTCGTCCAGCGCGTAACCGCGACTGGCGACCGGCGCCCTGAGCGAGGCCGCGAAGCTCTTCTTCATCTCGGTCAGCGGCACACGGTCCTGGGGGCGCTTGGGGCCGGCCAGGCTGGGCTGCACCGTGGACAGGTCCAGTTCCATCGTCGAGCTGAATTCCGGATCGGGTGCGTCCGGCGTGCGGAAAAGGCCCTGCTCCTTGCAGTACCGTTCCACCAGGTCGATTTGGTCAGCGGTACGCCCGGTGAGGCGCAGGTAGCGGAGCGTCTCGCCGTCCACTGGGAAGAAGCCCATGGTGGCGCCGTATTCCGGGGCCATGTTGGCGATGGTGGCCCGGTCGGGCAGGGACATCTCCGCCAGGCCGGGCCCGAAGAACTCGACGAACTTCCCGACCACGCCCTTCGAGCGCAGGATCTGCGTCACGGTGAGCACCAGGTCGGTCGCGGTCGCCCCCTCGGGCAGCCGGCCGATGAGTTTGAAGCCAACCACCTCGGGGGTGAGCATGTAGATGGGCTGACCGAGCATGACCGCCTCGGCTTCGATCCCGCCGACGCCCCAGCCCAGCACGCCGAGCCCGTTGATCATGGTGGTGTGACTGTCGGTGCCGACCAGGCTGTCGGGGTAGGCGACGGTCTTGCCGGCCGCGGGGCCCGACTTCGGCCTGTCGGTCATGACCACCTTGGCGAGGTACTCGAGGTTGACCTGGTGGACGATGCCGGTGGCCGGGGGGATGAC
>CAYVVX010000284.1:0-4125 GCA_964455315.1 uncultured Planctomycetales bacterium
CCGTTGAGCCAGAGCGGGATGTTCCCGATGGACATCGTGGACATGATCGCGGTGGCCGAGGAGAGCAACAGCCTGGACACCGTGCTGGTGCAGATCGCGGACAGCAACGAGGCCCGCACGGCGCGGCAGATCGATCTGGCCGTGCGGCTGCTGGAGCCGTTCATGCTGATGGTGATGGCCGGGATGGTGCTGGTCATCGCGGTGGCGCTGCTGGTGCCGATCCTGAAGATGAGCACGGCGGGACACTAGGAAGTGATGAGTGATGAGTTCCGAGTGATGCGTGAGGAAGCGGGCGAATGGGTGAATTGGACCTGGCGCCTGGGCGGCGGGTGTGGAATACAGGGCATTGCAGGGTGGGCCGTGCCCACCAGCCCGTTCGCGGGTGGATATGAAGTTGGTTCCGGCGCGGGTGAGTTGCCGGGATTTGGGATACATCGAGTTGGACCCGGTCGCGGCGCGATCGGGCGGAAGTCAGACAGGAGATCAAGATGAACAGGATGCGAAGGATTCGTCGTGTGCGTCGGAGCGGTTTCACGCTGCTGGAAGTGCTGCTGGTGGTGGGCATCATCGCGCTGCTGGCGGCGTTCGTCGTGCCGGCGTTCATGGGCACGCAGATTGCCACCGAGATCAAGACCACCCAGGCGATGGTGGCGTCGGGCGGAAACCTGGCGACGCAGCTCGAACTGTACCGGATGGCCATGGGCAATTATCCCGAGGAGCTCAAGTACCTGACCGAGAAGCCCAGCGACGACGACGACAACAAGTGGGGCGGGCCGTACATCAAGGATTCCGGGTCACTCAAGGACGCCTGGGGTCGCGAGCTGCAGTACAAGTTTCCCGGGGAATACCACGAGGATTCCTACGACCTGTGGAGCCTGGGCAAGGACGGCGACGACGGCACGGATGACGACATCAAGAACTGGACTTCGAAGTAAGCGTGCCTCCTGAAGGCCGTGCCGTGTCACCGGCGTGACGCCGGCGGCGATGCGGTCTTCGGGGCGCGCCCGAAGGGAGATCGATGCACCGCCGGGCGTTCACGTTGATCGAACTGCTGTTGGCCATCGCCCTGCTGGCGATCCTGGCGGCGTTCCTCTACCCCAACCTCAAGCCGGAGATGCAGCGCCGCTCGCTGGTCGAGTCGGCCGATCGGCTCCGCTCACTGATCGTGATGTGCCGGGCGAAGGCCATGCAGGACGGCAAGAAGTACCGGATCTCGTTTCCGGGCACGCCGGACCCGCTGGACCCGCACGCGGATGACCGGGTCGACGTGCCCTTCGAGACCCTGCAGCCCAACATCGAGCGACAGATGGACGCGCTGGGCAATCCCGACTGGTTCGGCGGGTTCGACGAGGGCTGGAAGAACATCAACGTGATGCAGGACGGCTGCCGCTGCGTGGCGGTTCGCCCGGGCATGCCCAACTTCGAGCTGTCGGCGGACACGCCGATCGCCGGCCCGTCGATCAGCGAGGGCTGGGCCGAGTTCGTCCCGCTGACCTTCAATCCGGATGGCAGTTGCGACTGGGTGACCTTCACGCTGACTGACCTGCCGCCGGAGACGACCGTGCAGCCCGGCGACATCGGGCACATCATCAACGTGATGGTGGACGGGCGGACCGGACAGGTATGGCTGCAACGGGCGCTGCTGAACGAGGAGGTGGAATTGATGCAGGAGGAAGGCGCGTCCCCGATCCTGCACATCGACTTCACCAGGCCGGATCAGATCACCGAGGAGAACATCCTGCACATCAACATCCGGCAGGGCGGCGGGACGTCAGGGGGCAGGACCGGATCGTGAGGCCCTGAGGCGATGAGAACAGCCAGCATACAACTCGGCCTGGCCCACCCCGCGGGCTCCATCCTGCGGCGGCACCGTGGCGCGGTGCTGCTGGAGGTGGTGGTGTCGGTGGGGCTGCTCTTCTTCGGCATGGTGGCGGTGGGCTTGCAGGTCAACGCCGGGCTGCGGGTGGCCCATGACGCCGACATCAAGACGCGGGCGGTCATGCTGATGGACTCGGCCACGGCGGCGCTGACTTCGGGCGACCTGCAGCCGGACCTGACCGACATCGAGCTGCGCGGGGATTTCGGCGTGCCGCCGGCCGGCAACGACGGGAAACTGGTGATTCCGCAGGGCGGCTCGGCCGTCGCCTTTCGCATCGGCGTGGGCGCGGCGGGCTACACCTGGCGGATGAAGTTCGATCCGTCCGACACCGAAGACCTGTACATGGTCACCATGCAGATCGGCTACAACGCCAGGCGGGCCGAAGACCAGCTGGACAACCCCGAAGAGGAGATCGACATCGAGGACGAAGGCACGCTCATCGTCCACGAGGTCTACCGACTTTTTGCCAAGCCGGCGGATATCAACCTGGAACGCGACTTCGGGTTCTCGCTGGAGGATCTGGCCGAGGCGGTCCCCGACGGTGCGGCCGGTGGCGGTGGCGGTGATGGCGGGGGTGCGGGCGGCGGCGGGGCCGGGGGGCTCGGCGATCCGCTGGCGCTGCTGCAGCAGTTCCTGACCAGTCATCCGGACCTGCTCACGCCCGACGGCGGGATCAACCCGGCGGCGGTGGCCCGGCTTTCGCCCGAGGAATTCGCGATGATCGCCGCGATGCTCGATCAGATGGGCGTCGGCGGCGGGGTCTTCGGCAACGGGCCCGGACGCCCGGGCGGTCCCGGCGAGGGGCGGCGGGGCGGCCGCGGACGTAACGATGGACCTGATGCGGATGGCGGCGGCGACGGCGGTCCTCCGGCGGATGCGCCTCCGTCGCGTGTTCCGCGGCGGCGGCCGGCGGATCGCGGGGGGGCTGGCAATGCGAACTGATGCGCAGCACATTCGGCGGACGGCGCGGCGGCGTCGCGGGTTCACACTGCTGGAGGCGGTGCTGGCCTTGATGCTGACCATCCTGCTGCTCTCGGGTGTGTTCACTTTCTTCCTGACCACGCTCAAGGCCCGCGATGAGGGCAGCGTGGTCACCCGGGAGGCGATGCTGGCGCGGTTCCTGCTGCAGCGCATGTCCGAGGAGATCCAGCACGCCGTGCCGCTGGTGGGCGGCGACGGGATCGGGTTCCAGGGCAAGAAGGACCGCATCACCATCATCTCGACGCGCGTGCCCGAGTCCTATGCCTTCGGCGATTTCGACCTGCAGACCGACGACCTGCCCCCCATGCAGTCGGACCTGGTTCGCGTGGAATACCGCCTGGTGTACGACGACGAGGCCAAGGATCCGGAGACGGGGGATTTTGTCTGCTTCGGGCTGCTGCGCATGGCCCAGAAGCGGTTCGATCCCAATCCGCGCTACCAGGCGAGCACCAGCGACGATGAGGACGGGATGCCGGAGGAGGAGCTTGGACTGGACATCCCCATCCCGGAGACCGAGTTGATCGCGCCGGAGATCAAATACATCAGGTTCGAGTATTTCGACGGGGCCCAGTGGAAGGACCGCTGGCAGGTGCCCTACGAGTTGCCCACCACCGAGGGGGCTTCGGCCGAGGGGGTGGCGCCGGAAGACGCGGACTCGCCGACCCTGGCCGAGCCGGGAGCGATGGATTATGCCCTGCCCCAGGCGGTGCGGATCACGATCGGACGCACGCCCGTGGCCAGGGACGAAGAGACGATGAATTTCTCCGGGTCGGAGGACGGCGACGAACTTCTCGAAGGGGAGCAGTACCACGAGGACCGGTTCACCATCCTGGTGCACCTGCAGCAGGCCGACCCGTCGCTGCTGAGCTCGCGCAAGCACGGGGTCCAGAACAGTCCCCTGGATGACGCGAGTGGCCTGGACGGCCTGGGCGACCTCACCGGGCTGGGAGGGAGTTGAGCATGGGCCGTCATGTCCATCCTGATCGGCGTCCGAACCATGCCCGGCGTCGCGGCGTGCGGGCTCGCAAGGCCATGCTCATCGTCGTGGTACTGGTCATCCTGACCGTGCTGGCCCTGCTGGGGGCGAGCTTCTCGTTTCGGATGAACGCGGACCTGGCGTCGGTGCGGGCCATCGGCGATCAGCAGCAGGCCCAGTACGCGGCCGAGGCCGGGTTGCAGCGGGTGTTCATGATCCTGCGTGACCAGCGGAACGACATGGATGCCTGGTACGACAACCCGGACGCCTTTCGTCGCGTGCTGGTGTG
>CAYVVX010000284.1:4135-7070 GCA_964455315.1 uncultured Planctomycetales bacterium
TGTGGGCGCCGGACGTGATCGGCGGCTCGGAGAGCCTTACGGAGAAGGAAGCGGTCGAGAACCGGCCCGCGTGGCGCTACAGCGTGGTGGCGACCAAGCAGGCCAGCGGCTCCAACGATCCCACCCGCACCAGCATTCGCTACGGCATCACCGACGAGTCCAGCAAGCTGAATCTCAACGTGGCCAGCCGCGAGGAGCTGATCAAGATGTTCGAGCAGATCGAACAACTGCCCAGCGGCATCACCGTGGAGGAGCTGGCCGCGGCGGTGGTCGACTGGCGCGACCGCAACGACCGCCCCAGCGCCACCGACGGTTTCGAAAGCGCCTATTACCGCCAACTGAGCCCGCGCTACAGCGCCAAGGATCGCCCGCTGGAGAGCGTCGAGGAACTGCTGATGGTCCGCGGGTTCAACGCCAAGGGGTACCTGCTCTACGGCGAGGACTACAACCGCAACGGACACCTGGATGCCAACGAGGAT
Organism: uncultured Planctomycetales bacterium; assembly: GCA_964455315.1. Classification (GTDB taxonomy): domain Bacteria; phylum Planctomycetota; class Phycisphaerae; order UBA1845; family PWPN01; genus CAYVVX01. The sequence continues at coordinate 4,615 of CAYVVX010000284.1, forward strand.
GACGGGCCGGAGGGCTCGTTCCCGCCGGACAACGGCGACGGCCTGCTGGACCGGGGCATCTTTCCATTCGTGACCGTGTACAGCGCCGACCGCAACGTGGCCAACGACAACAAGCCGCGCCTCAACATCAACCGGACGCGCTTCCCGTCCAGCACCGCCGGCCCGAACGCCGGAGCGGGCGGCGGAGCGGGTGGCGCCGGCGGTGGTCGGGGCGGTGCCGGTCCGGCCGCGGCCAACGCCGCGCGCGAGAAGTTCCAGCAGGAGGTATTCGACGAGCTGGGCCAGGATCTGCTGGACAAGCTGGCCGAGGCGCAGAAGCGCGGCTATCGGTTCCGGTCGATCGGCGAGCTGGCCGACATCACCGTGTGGGAAGACGGCAGCTCGAGCATGGACGAGGCCTGGGACGAGTATCGCAAGGCGCGGCGTGAAGCCAACCAGGTGGAGGAACCGCAGTCGCAGCCGGCCAATGAGAAGCCGGATTCACAGCCGTCGCTGCCGGGAAACCTGGACGGGCTGGACGGGCTCGACGACCTGCAGGGTGTGGATGGGCGCTTCGGCGGGGGTGACAATGGCTCCGGTCCCGGAGGCAACGGGGCCGATAATAATGGCAACAACAATCGGCGCGGCGGCGCTGCCGGCGGTGATGCGGGCAATGCCGGCAACGACAAGGACGAGCGACGGCAGCAGGCGGTGCGCGATGATGCGGCCAATCCGCCGGGCGGCGATCCCGGCGGCAACAATGGCGGTGGACGCGGCGGCGGGCGGCGCGGTGATAACGCCAACGATGGCAATCAGGGCAACGACGGCAACGGACGCGGCGGAGGACGCCGCGGCGGAAACGGTGATGCCAGCACTGATAACGGCGATAACGGTGACAACGGTGACAACGGCGGTCGGGGCGGCCGGCGCGGCGGGCGCGGCGGCTCCGGGCGCGACGGCGGCGGCGGCCGCGGCGGCTCGGCCAGCCAGCCGGGCGGCGGCGAGCGGGACAAGGGCGAGCCGTTCCTGATCCAGGCGACGCCCGAGCAGCTCGCGGTGGCGTTCGACCGGCTGTCCATCGTGGACCCGGACCGCCCGCAGGTGGGCCTGATCAACGTGAACACGGCGCCGGTGGAAGTGCTGCGGACGATTCCCGGGCTGACCGAGGATCAGATCCAGACCATCGCCAACCAGCGGCAGTCGCTGCCGGCGGTGGAGAAAACCACGCCGGCCTGGCTGGTCAGCGGCGCCCTGGACCCGGTGACCTTCGCGCTGGTCAGCAACAAGCTGACCACCCGGGCGCTGCAGTACTCGATCGACGTGATCGGCTTCGCGGATCACGTCGGCGCGGCCCGGCGGCTGCAGGTGGTGGTGGAGATGCGCGGGCATCTGCCCCAGATCAAGTACTATCGCGACGTGACCCCGCTGGGCCTGGGCTATCCGGTGAAGGACGACCAAGGGAGTGACGACTTTGCGTTTGAGGGTCGCTGATCGCAGCCTGCTGTGCATCGACTGGGACGAACGGTCCCTGCGCGTCATCGACGTCACCGTCACCCGGGCGGCGGTGAAGATTCACCATGCCGTGCACGTGCCCTTCCCCGCCGAGTTCAACACCCGCGATCCGGCCGCCACCGGCGCGTTCATCCGCAAGACCCTCGCCGAGCATCGCATCCGCACCCGCAAGGCCATCGTCGACATCCAGCGCCAGGACAGCGTGCTCAACCTGATGATGCTGCCCTCGGGCACCACCGACGAACTGGCCGCGATGATCCACATCCAGGTGGGCAAGGATCTGCCCTTCAGCAAGGATCAGGCGGTCATCGACTTCGCCATCGCCCCGCAGGCGGACTCGCCGACGCTGCCCACCTGGGTGGCCGCGGTGCGCAGCAACGTGATCGACCGCTACCAGGAGATCGCCAGGGCGGCCGGGCTGCGGCTGGAGCGGATCGGGCTCCGCCCCTACGCGAACCTGGCGGCCTTCACGGCCGACGGCGGGATGGAGGGGCGGCTGCTGACCGTGGACGTGGGCGCGTCGATGACCGAGCTCAGCGTGGTCCGCGACGGCAAGCTGGCCTATTCGCGGGCCGCGTCTGTGAACGTCCCCGACGAGGGGCTGATGGCCGCTCCGCCGGAAGCTCCTCCGCGGCCGCGCAGCGACAGCACCATCCCGCTGGTGGACGACTTCGTACCCCGCCAGCGTCCCATTGACTCCCTCCTGGTAGAGGTGAGCCGCACGATCGAGGCCTACCGGGCGACCGATCCGGGCGCCCGCATCGACCGCGTCCTGCTGGCCGGCTCCGGCGGCGTGGACCAGAAGGTGGCCCAGGCCTTCGAGGACCGCTTCGGCTCGCCGGCCGTGATCTTCGAGCTGCCCCGGGCCCTGACCTGGAAGCGCGGGCGGGACCAGAGCGCGGCGGTGTTCTCGGCATGCATCGGCCTGGCCCTGAGCAGCGCCGGCGAGCGGGCCGAGCATTTCG
>CAYVVX010000285.1:0-7065 GCA_964455315.1 uncultured Planctomycetales bacterium
CGATCGCTTGTCTGCGCGGCGGAAAGCTCCTGAACGCGTGAACGCCTGCTCAGGCGACCACGCTGAAGGACCGATGGAAAAGCCATGAGACGTACGTTCCGCGTGATGCTGTTCAATGGGGACGAGGAATCCTCGGCCGCACTGCGCAGCGAGCTGCTGGGTATTCCCGGACTTCAGATCGTTGCCGAGGTGGACGAACTGGCCCTGCTGCCCCAGGCGGTGTCCCAATTCCAGGCCGATCTGCTGCTGGTGCATCTGGATCCCTTCCCCGAACTGAGCCTGCCCGCGGCGACCGAAATCGCCATCGCCAACCCTCAGCTCCCCGTGTTCGTCCTCTCCGAGAGCACCGACGGACAGTTCATCCTGGCCGCCATGCAGGCCGGCATCCGTGAGTTCCTGACCAAGCCGCTGGACCGGGCCCGGCTCGAGAAGGCCGTTGATCGGGTGGTGGCCCATTCGACCGCGGTGGCCGACATCGGCCCGCTGATCACCGTTTTCGGAACCATCGGCGGCGCGGGGGCGTCAACGCTGGCGGTCAACCTGGCGGCGGAACTCAACGACCTTCTCCGCAAGCGTCCGGTGGCGGTGGTGGACCTTGATTTCCGCTATGGGCAGCTCGGCACCATGCTCGACCTCCAGGCCGACTACACCGTCGCCGACCTGTGCGACACGCCGGAACAGCTCGACCAGGGCATGCTCCAGAAGGCCATGGTCAAGCACTCCAGCGGCGTGCATCTGCTGGCCCGTCCCAATCAGTTTACCCAGGCGGCGCATATCACCGCGGCCCACTGCGCGTCCGTGCTCAGCGCCCTCCAGCATCACTACGAATTCGTGGTCGTGGACGGTCCCAACCGGTTTGACTCCGGGGGCATGAGCGTGCTCGACCTGGCCGATGTCAACCTGGTGGTGATCCAGCTTCTGGTCACCAGCGTGCGCAACGTGCATCGCATGTTCGAGGATCTCCGCGGCGGCGGCTACAACCTCAGCCGGTTCCAACTGGTCTGTAACCGGATGGGACTCGAATCCGGGCACCTCGAAATCGGCCACGTGGAAAAGACCCTCAACTTCAAGATCCGCCACGAGGTTCCGGACGACTGGAAGACGGCCAGCACGGCCATCAACATGGGTGTGCCGCTGATTGAATCGGCCCCCAAGTCGCGGCTGCGAGCGGCGATCCGATCGATCGCCGAGCAGATCGCGTTTCCGGACCAGGCGCCGGCGGAGAGCGAGCAGTCCCGCGGGGGATTGCTCGGGCGGCTGTTCCAGTCCGCCTCCTGATCGGGAGGGGGCGGGTTTCGCCGCGGTTGTCGCGGTGATTAGTTGATTACGGGGAGATGGCATGTTCGGGAAGATCAAACCACCCATTGGCGTCAAACCCGGCGGCAAGTCAGTGCTTCCGGCCCGGGCTCCTGAGGCGGAGAAGACCGCCGCGTCGGAAGCCAAGCCCAGTGCGCCGTTGATGGATGCCAAGGGTCGCCAGGCCGCCGACGAGAAGCGCGAGCGCTACTTCGCTCTCAAGACCCGCATCCACCGCAAGCTGGTCGAACAGCTCGACCTTACCGCCATCGACAACGACGACCTGACCATTCGCGACCAGGTCGGCGAAATGATCCTGGCGCTGTGCGAGAAGGAGAACTGCCTGCTCAACTTCAATGAGCGGCAGAAGCTGGTCGCGGAGATCCTCGACGAGACCTTCGGCTTGGGCCCGCTCGAGGTGCTCCTGTCGGACCCGTCGATCAGCGATATTCTCATCAACGGCCCGCGACAGGTCTATGTCGAGCGCCGCGGCCGGCTGGAAACGACCGACGTGCAGTTCCGGGACAACGCCCACCTGGTGCACGTGATCGACAAGATCGTCAGCGCGGTGGGCCGGCGCTGCGACGAAGTCAGCCCCATGGTCGATGCCCGCCTGAAGGACGGCTCCCGTGTGAATGCGGTCATCCCTCCGCTGGCCCTGGACGGCGCCAGCGTGTCCATCCGGCGGTTCGGTAACGATCCGATCACCTGGGATGACTACATCCGCTTCAAGAGCTGCGCGCCGCAGATGGTGGAGTTTTTCAAGGCCTGCGTCGAGGCGCACCTGAACATCCTGATCATCGGCGGCACCGGCTCGGGCAAGACCACCCTGCTGAACAACATGTCCTCGTTCATTCCGGCCAGCGACCGCATCGTGACCATCGAGGACGCCGCCGAACTCCGCCTGCGCCAGCCGCACGTGGTTCGCCTGGAGACACGCCCGCCGAACATCGAGGGCAAGGGGCAGATCGCCATCCGCGACCTGCTCATCAACAGCCTGCGTATGCGCCCCGACCGCATCGTGGTGGGCGAGTGCCGCGGGGCCGAGACCCTGGACATGCTCCAGGCCATGAACACCGGCCACGACGGCTCGCTGACCACGCTGCACGCCAACAGTACGCGCGACGCCGTCCAGCGCGTCGAGACCATGGTCATGATGTCGGGCTTCGAGCTGCCGGTGAAGGCGATTCGCCAGCAGTTCGCCTCCGCCATCCACCTGATCGTGCAGGCCCAGCGCATGGCCGGCGGACCGCGCAAGATCACCAGCGTCACCGAGGTGACCGGCATGGAGGGCGACGTGGTCACCATGCAGGATCTGTTCCTGTTCGAGCAGGTCGGAATGGATGCCAACGGACGGGCCTACGGGCAGACCGTCGCGACCGGCATTCGACCGACTTTCCTCGAACGACTCAAGTACTCGGGCTGCAACATCAGCCCGGCCATGTTCGAGCGCCAGGTGCTGGTGCGCGACAAGGACGATTGACCGACGATGAATGGGACGGCAGCGCGTGCACCGACGGGCGCGCGAGTCCGTGTCTGGCCGGATGGACGGCCCGACGAAGAAATGGCGACTGATAAACGATGACTTCTTTCTGGTGGGGGGCTGGTTACTGACAGCTCCGGCCGGATCGCGGGGTGTCCCGTGGGAACCATGACCAGTGTACTGTTGCTCCTGCTGCCGATCGGCGGCTCCATGCTCTTAGCCTGGGGTATCTTCCAGGTGATCATGGACCTGCGCACCAGCCAGCAGAAGCGCGTCGTCGAGCGCCTGACCGAGGCCCGGCAGAGCGACCGGGAGAAGCGGGTCAAGGAGTCGCTGCTGCGCAAGCGGGCCGCCGACCTCCAGGGCGGCCTCTTCGAGGGCGTCCTCTCCCGGCTGCAGGTGGTCAGCAATCTCCAGCGCGTCTGCGACCAGGCCGACATCAACTGGTCCGCCTCGCGACTGCTGGTCAACCTGTCGGGACTCGCCGTGCTCACCGGCGCGGGCCTGATCTTCATCGGGACCAGTCCGATCAGCTCCCTGGCCGCCGCCACCGCCGTCGCCGTCCTGCCGGTCATGTGGCTGATCCGCCGCAAGAAGAAGCGGATCAAGAAGCTGGTCAACCAGCTCCCCGACGTATTCGAACTGATGGGCCAGGCCCTGCGGGCCGGGCATTCGCTGGCCAGCGGTATTCAACTGGTCAGCGAGCAGATGCCGGATCCGATTTCCGGCGAATTCGGCCGCGTGTTTCACGAGCAGAACCTGGGTATCAAGGTCGAAGAAGCGCTGCTCAACATGGCCAACCGCGTCGACCAGATGGACGTCCGCTTTTTCGTGACCGCGGTGCTCATCCAGCGACAGACCGGCGGCGACCTCGCCGAGGTGCTGGACAAGATCAGCAAGGTCATCCGCGACCGCGTCCAGCTTCTGGGCACCGTCCAGGCCCTCACCGCCGAGGGACGCCTGTCCGGCTGGGTGCTGCTGCTCCTGCCGGTGATCGTGTTCTTCGTGTCCATCCTGGTCAACCCCGACTATGCCCACGTGCTGCTCAATACCCCGCCGGGGCGCATGATGATGGGAACGGCCATCGCCATGGACCTGATGGGCATGGCCATGATCAAGAAGATCGTGAATATCAAGGTGTAGGGAAGTAATCAGTAATGAGTGCTGAGTGCCGGGTGCTGAGAAAGCCAGGGAGTGCGGCAATTCATGGCCGCACGAAACGGTTCCCGGCGGCGCTGTGATGTGACAGGAAGCCGCGGCAACCAGTTGCCGCACTCCTGGTTGACTGGCTGCGAACTGCTTACTTCGGCGAAGGCAACTTCGCATGGCGGATAGCTGAGAGCCGATGGCCTTACTCGAATGGTGCTGACATGCAAATCGCAATCCTGCTGTTTCTGATCATGGTCAGTGTGGGTCTGATCATCTATGCCCTCATGCCCCGCGGCAGCGAGGAGGAGACCGAGCACGTCCTGCGGCGCATGAGCGGCCGTCGCGGCTCCGACGAGAACGGGCCCATCGGCGAAGTGGCCAGGACCTCCGCCGCCAGGGCCGTCTTCGACAAGGTCGCCCCCTACGCCATCAAGCCGGTCATGCCCCGCAGCGACGAGGAGATGACCACGCTGCGCGAAAAGCTGGCCCAGGCCGGCTTCCGCGGCGAAAGCGCTTCCAAGGTATTCCTGGCCAGCAAGACCATCCTCGGCGGCGTCATGGCCCTCGCGGCGGTGATCTTCGCCTGGAGCGGCGGCTACGAGGTGAAGCACATCTTCGGCATGGCCGCCTTCGCCGGCGGACTTGGCTTCATGTTTCCGGAGCTGTGGCTGCTGATCGCCCGGAGCAAGCGGCAGGAAAAGATCCGCAACGGCCTGCCCGACTCGCTGGACCTGCTGGTGGTCTCGGTGGAGTCGGGCCTGGCCCTGGACGCCGGGCTGATGCGGGTCAGCGACGAGATGAAGAACGTGCATGTCGAACTCAGCGAGGAGATGCAGATCGCCACGCTGGAAACGCAGATGGGCGTGCCCCGCGCGGAAGCCCTGGGGAACATGTCCCGCCGCTGCGGTGTCGACGAGATGCGCGCCCTGGTCGCCGTGATCAGCCAGGCCGAACGGTTCGGCACCAGCGTCGCCAAGGCCCTGCGCACCCAGGCCGACTCGCTCCGCGTCAAGCGCCGGCTCAAGGCCGAGGAGCGGGCCCAGAAGACCACCGTCAAGCTGATGGCCCCGCTCATCCTGTTCATCTTCCCGTCCATCTTCGTGGTGCTGATCGGACCGGCGGCGCTGAAGATCTACGACACCCTCAAGGGCGGCGGACCGCTGGGATGATCGCGACGAGGTGACCAGTATTCAATGAAGCGTAGCGGCCGGCCCCTGTGCCGGCCGTCTTCTCTGGGTGGGTATGCCTTCACAGGCAGGCGTGGCATTTCGTCGGATGGGTGGCTGAAGCGTCCGTCCATCAAGCGAATCCGGTCGCCAGTGGACTCACCGGCTCCCGCCCTTGCGCCGCTTGCGCTTGTCGCGCTGCGATTCCTTGCGCTTCTTCACCGTGCCCCCGCCCTTGAGCCGGGGCATGATCCCGCCCGCGGCCATCTTCGCGAACTGCGTCGCCGAGCGCATGCGATCCATCATGGACATGCCGCTCATCATCTTCATCATGTCCCGCACCTGGCTGAAGCTCTTGATCAGCGTGGACACGTCCTTCGGCTCGGTGCCTGAGCCCCTGGCGATGCGCCGCCTCCGGCTGGCCTCGATCACCTCCGGCCGGCGCCGCTCGTGAGGCGTCATCGAGTGGATGATGGCCTCGAACTTGACCAGTTCCCCGTCGTCGACCTGCATGTCCTTCATCTGGGCGCCCATGCCGGGGATCATCTTCATGATGTCCCGCATCGAGCCCATCGACTTCATCTTCTTCATCTGCCCCAGGAAATCCTCGAGATCCAGCCCCGAGGACATCTTCTTCTGGAGTTTCTCCGCCTCCTTCTCGTCGAACTGCTGCTGGGCCTTCTCCACCAGCGAGACCACGTCGCCCATGCCCAGGATGCGCCCGGCGATGCGGTCGGCGTGGAACTCCTCCAGGTTGTCGAGCTTCTCCCCGATGCCCATGAACTTGATCGGTTTGCCGGTGATCGTCTTCACCGACAGTGCCGCGCCGCCGCGGGTGTCCGAGTCGAACTTGGTCAGGATCAGCCCGTCCAGCTCCAGCCGCTCGTTGAACGATCGCGCCGTGTTCACCGCGTCCTGGCCGGTCATCGCGTCAATCACCAGGTACACCTGGTGCGGAGACGTCGCCTGGGCCACCTGGGCGATCTCGCCCATCAACTCGTCGTCGATGGCCAGCCGCCCGGCCGTGTCCAGGATGACCACGTCGCGGTCCAGCTTGCGTGCCTCCAGCACCCCGTTGCGGCAGACCTTCACCGGGTTCTGGTGCCCGCGCTCCGCATACACCGGCACGCCCACCTGCTTGCCGATCACTTCGAGCTGCTCGATCGCCGCGGGGCGCTTCAGGTCGGCCGCGACCAGCAGCGGGCGCTTGCCCCGCGCCATCATGTACTTGGCCAGCTTGCCGCAGGTGGTGGTCTTGCCCGAGCCCTGCAGGCCGGCCATCAGGATGACCGTCGGGCCGGGCGTGACGTAGGGAATGCGCGAGTCGACCGGCCCCATCAGCCGGACCAGCTCGTCGTGGACGATCTTGACCAGCACCTGGTCCGGGTGCAGGGTGCGGATGACGTCCGCGCCGAGGGCCTGCTTCATCACCTCGTCGGTGAACTGCTTGACCACCTGCACGTGCACGTCGGCCTCGAGCAGGGCGGTGCGCACCTGGCTCATGGCCTCCTGGACGTTCTCCTCGGTGATGCGTCCGCGCCCACGGAGCTTGTGGAAGACGTCGCCGAACCGTTCGCTGAGGGATTCAAACATCGTGGTCTTATGATAGGCGGACGGTCAGGTGCTCACAACGCGGTGGGGCGGTCCGGGGCGTTCGGCCGGCCGGGCGTTCAGGTTCCATGCATGAGCAGGATCATGAAGAACGGTGTTGGACAGAGGCAGAAGGTGATCCCGAGTACGCAGGAAGTGATCGCCATGCCGCGACGCGGCTCTCCCGCGAGGATCGCGCCGATCCCCAGCGCGGCCCCGGCCAACCCGCACAGGGAGCCGAGCACGGCGGAGACCTGGGTGACCCTCGGCGGTCGAAGCTTGCCGCTGGCGAAGTCCTCCATCATTTCCTTCTGGATCGCCTCGATCTCCTGCGGCGCGGGGTTGGGCGAGGACATCCGTCGGCTGGCATCCGTCGCCGAA
>CAYVVX010000286.1:0-6745 GCA_964455315.1 uncultured Planctomycetales bacterium
CCCACCTGAATCCGCGTTTTCAGGGGTGAGAACGGGGTTTTTTGGCTTCGATTGGGCGAAAAAAATCGCGTCATCCCTGAGCCGCTGCCGGCCGGCGGCGGGGCGGCAGGCTTCGAGTTCGGCGCGGAGCCATGCTCGCAAGCAGCGGCTCATGGGCGGTGTCCTCCCTGCCGGGGGAACATGGAGGGTGTGCCGGGAGCGTGGACGGTCAATGGTCGGCGGCCTGTTCAGAGCCATCTTCCCAAGCGGTCGTACCCGGGCTATCGTAGGGCGGGCTGCCTGAGAGGACGACCATGTCTTCATTCCTGGATGTCATCGACCGTCTGCCGGTGAAGGAGTTCGCCGCGGGCAGCGTGCTCATCGAGCAGGGCACGCATGCCGATCAACTCTTCTTCCTGATCGAGGGGAACAAACCCGACTTCATCTTCGGCGGCCACATCCACAACGCCCCCTTCGCCAGGGGCGGCTCGTGGATCGACCGGATCGGCGACACCTGGCTGTTCAACCCGGGTCAACAGATCGGCGAGTTCCCTACCCACATCACCATCGACCTCACCGCGATGCGGGCGAAGTGGGTGTCGTTCGACAGGGAGGATGAGAGGGATCTTGCAGTGAAGGCACTCTGAGGCGATGCGCGCGCGATGACCTGCAAGATTGTCATGCGAATCGGAGGGGTTCTGTCATGCGAAGACTCCTGGACGTAGTCATTGCTATAACCCCATGGGGGCTATGGGTGGTATGGGTCGCGCTTCTGGTACTGCACTCAGCGCTTCAAAGACAGGGTCTGTTGAACACGCTCGACGTGCCCCCGATCGGTAGCGATCCGGGTGGATTCATGGAGTATCTGCTCAATGTCTGGGTGTGGGACGGGATGATGCTGGTGTCCTTCTGCCTGGCGTTCCTTGCCGCACTGCTCTGGGCGGTGCTGCGTGGTCGTGAGCGGCCAGGAGCCGCGTCCGCATTCGAGGTGATTGAAATGCCGGCTGGATTCACGGCGCGGACGGGTGACAATGCTGAGGAGAATGCGCCGGGCAAGACATGAGGCTGTGGTCGGAGGATTCCGGGCTTGTGGGGGAATATCACTTGATGTATCTGGATGGGGGAAGATGAAGAAGATTAACGGCTACCGACAGGTCCGTTACGAAGCCCGCATCGTCGCGGAGTATGGCAATGGCGTGCTGCGCGGCGACCGGTATCTATGGGAGCAGATCCAGCGCGTCCCCGAGGGTTGGACGCAGAAGTTCCTGGCGCCCAAGGAGCTCTGCGAGTTGGCTGCTCGCCACGAGCAGGTCGTCCTTTTGATCGACAGGAATCCCGACAATATTGCTGACGTGTGCGCGTACATGACCGCCCGGAATCTGCCCTGCGGCACCGCCTTCACGGTCTCGGTGGAGGAACTGGCCGACATCCTTGAGCAGCAGCACTTCGACATGTATGTACTGTCAGCAGAAGGGGTTCTGTTGGGCGCTGCCTCTCATGAGGATCGGGAGGTGGATGGGGTGCGGCAGATCTGGTCGCCCGTGCCGCCCAGCACACAGGAGCCCAAGGGCCTAAGCTGATGCGCTAAATGAAATGGGCACCGGCGAGACGCCGGTGCCACACCAGTCCGCTGATGACGCCGTGTGCTTACGCCGATTCCTTGCGGCGGACGCGCTGGGTGAAGAGGTCGACTTTGCCCTGGGCCACGTCGCCGGTGACGATGTAGCGGCCGTTCTTGCCCTCTTCGGGAAGCCGGTACATCACGTCGAGCATGAGATCCTCGATCACGCCGCGGAGGGCGCGGGCGCCGGTCTGGCGCTCGAGGGCCTTCTCGGCGATGGTGGTCAGGGCCTCGGGGGCGAATTCCAATTCGCAGCCTTCCATGTCGAAGAACCGCTGGTACTGGCGGACCAGCGAGTTCTTGGGCTCGGTCAGGATCTTCATGAAGGTGGCGATGTCCAGCGGTTCCAGCGCGGTGATGATGGGCAGCCGGCCGACCAGTTCCGGGATCATGCCGAACTCGACCAGGTCGTCGGGGATGACCTTGGAGAGGGTGTTCCGCATGGCGCTGACCTGGTCGGCGGCGGAAAGCTCGCCGGTAAAGCCGATGGAGGCATGGCCCAGCCGCCGGCCGATGATGTCGTTGAGCCCGACGAAGGTGCCGCCGCAGATGAACAGGATGTGGGTGGTGTCCATCTGGATGTACTGCTGCTCGGGGTGCTTGCGCCCGCCCTGGGGCGGGATGTTGGAGACGGTGCCCTCGAGCATCTTGAGCAGGGACTGCTGGACGCCCTCGCCGGAGACGTCGCGGGTGATGCTGACGTTCTGGCTGGTCTTGCCGATCTTGTCGATCTCGTCGATGTAGACGATGCCGCGCTGGGCGGCTTCGAGATCGTAATCCGCGTTCTGCAGCAGGCGCAGGAGGATGTTCTCGACATCCTCACCGACGTAGCCGGCCTCGGTCAGCGTGGTCGCGTCGCCGATGGCGAAGGGGACGTTGAGCATGCGGGCCAGCGTGCGGGCCAGCAGGGTCTTGCCCGAGCCGGTCGGCCCGATCAGCAGCACGTTGGACTTGTCGAGTTCGACATCGTCCTCGTCGGCCGCGTCGGCGTGGGACAACCGCTTGTAATGATTATGCACCGCGACGGCGAGGGCCCGCTTGGCGTGCTCCTGCCCGATGACGTACTGATCGAGGAATTCCTTGATCTGCCGCGGGGCGGGGATGGTGCCGGTGATCTGGCGGGCCGGTCCGGCCTTGCGTTTTTCCTGCTTGATGATGTTGTGGCAGAGGTCCACGCAGGCGGCGCAGATGTACACGTCGCCGGGCCCTTCGACCATCGGGCCGGCGTCGCGCTGGTTCTTGCCGCAAAAGCTGCAGGTCGTCGGGCGGCGCCCGCCGCGACCACTTCCGCCGGATTGTCCGCCGCGTTGTGATGCCATAAACCTTATCCGGCCCCTGAGGCCTGTCTGAAGAGCGATAAAAGAGCGTTCGGTTCTATCGTCAGCCGCGCGGCCGCTTCTTCACATCAAAATCACCGCCGGACTCGTCCTGTCCGGCGACCCAATCCCAGGATGTCGCGTCGGCGGACCGTCGCGGAGCCGTGGTCGGTTTGCCCAGGTTCTCGCGCAACGAGCCGATCATCACGGCCCGCAGCCGCTGATACTCCTCGGTGCTCAGCTCGCCGCGTTCGTGCAGCGATCTGAGGTCATCGAGCGTCCAGGCCGGCGACTGGCCGTCTCCCGGGGGGGCGAGCCAGTACTTCCGATAATACCACAGCCCAACACCCAGGAGAATCACCGCTCCCATCAGCCACAGGCAGGCGATGATGATCGACCTGGTATGAATCTCGGTTGCGGCCAGCAACTCGGGCGTCATCCTGATCTCCCACCTGTGAAGATTATAGCCGCTTCCAGGTTCCCGTGCAGCCGTTACAGTCTCATTATTTGGCAAGACTTATGTGCGTTTGCCTGGTTTTGGGGCGCCGCCGGCCGCCGGGAAGCCCTCGATCCGCTCGCTGATGGCCGGGGGGCTGCTAAACCGCGCGGTTCGAGGCGACCTCTTCCTCATCCTCGGTGACGCTTTCCCGCCCGACGTCCGGCAGGCCGGCCCGCCTGCGGCGGTTGGCCCGGCTGTAGATCAGGTTGAGGTTCCGCAGGTAGATCACACAGGACAAGGCCTGTCCCAGCATGATCACCAGGTCTTTCTGTATGGCCGCGTAGACGAACAGGCTGATCCCACCGGCCAGCGAGAAGTACCAGAAGGCCACCGGGATGGTGCTGCGCTTCCGCCGCTCGCTGACGATCCACTGCCAGACGAATCGGAGGAAGAACAGAAACTGTGCTCCGATGCCGAACCAGAACAGAGGTTTGCCAAGCTGTTCCAGCAGTTCGCCGACATAGCCGCGCAGCCAGGGGCCCCAGCCCTGCTCCTGAACCTTGACCGCGGAGGCGGGGGCGTCGACCGCCTCAATCCCGCCCGGTGGGTGCGTCGTTTCGCTGGTTGCGCTGGAGTGGTCTCCGGTCACGGCCGGACCCTGGGCGCGGGCGGGCGCCGGCGGGAGGAGCAGGCACAGCCATGCCGCCAGCGCGCCTGTGCAGGAAAGCAGCGAGCGGGCGGTCATTGCCCGCAGCACTTCTTGAACTTCTTGCCGGAGCCGCAGGGGCAGGGATCGTTGCGCCCGACCTCCTTGCTCTTGTCGGCCTCGATCGGCTGGACCGGCGGGGGCAACGGCTCGTCGTCCTCGCCGGGCAGCCCGGCCTTGATGCGATCCTTCTTGTCACGGCGCTCGCTGAAGCGCTTGTCGATACGACGGTCATCCATGGGCACAGTAGGAACCTCCGGGGGGCAATCGGTGGGAAGAACGAATCATCCACACATCTGAAGCGCCACCGACACACATCATGAATCTGCAGGATTCCCGCGGCTGGCGGGCCAATCCTTCGGAGTGCAGACGGTGGCCGCGCCTGCGCCTCGTTTCAGCAACTCCGCATCCCAACTGATAAGGACGGCCTGCCTGTGCCTGGCCAACGCCACATAGCATGCGTCAGCGCCACGAAGACGGCATTCCGCGGCTACTTCCGCCGCCAGCACGGCCAGATCCTCTGTAATCGGCACCAGCGCGAATCGCGGTAGTGCGCTGACCCTCGCGGCAATCTCACGGGCGACACCACTCTGATCGGTTGCCCGGGCGAGCGCACCGGCCCACTCAGGCAGGAGGATGGTTGGGCACTCGAAGGTCTCGCCGTGGCCGACCGCCCGTTGAAGAAACCCAGGCTCTCCCGATGATGCACGTCCGCGTAGTGCGAGGCGGCGACGAAGACGTTTGCGTCCACCACGAGACTCATCGTCGCATGTCCGAGATCAACTCGACCGCCGACCGGGGATCCTTCCACGCTTCGCTGACGCGGCGGGCGAAATCCTCCCACTCGTTCACCCAGGCATCCGCCGAGGGTTCGATCCGGACGCGGGTTCCCTCGGGCAGGTGCTTGTCATCGTCGATCTCGATCTTGCCTTCCTTCACAGTTCCGTAGTACACCATCGGTCACCCCTTCGCGAGCGGTCCCATCCGATTCGCGGTGTCAGCCTCATCGCCGGCATGGCAAATCAGGCCTCTCCGTCTCCATTATACGCCGGCGGTCGACAAGCCCATATATGCCTCCCGAGTTCCCGGGCCTTGCGGCTCATGCACCCGGACAATGGCCTCGGCTCATTCGGGAGCATCTCAATCACTGTTTCCCATGACATTGTTTGTACTTCTTGCCCGAACCGCAAGGGCAGGGATCGTTGCGCCCGACCTTGGGTACGTCGCGGCGGATGGTCTGCGGCCTGGAGGCTTCGCCCTGGGCGCGCATGCCGGCCTCGTTTTCGGCGGCGGCTGCGGCGGCCGCGGCGGCGATTCCGCCGGTGCCGCCGTGCTGAAGCTGGAACTGCGGCGCCGGCCCGCCGGGACCTCCGCCGGTGGTGACGGTGCCGCCGGCCTGCTGGGGTGCGGCCTCCGGCGGGGCGGAGACCTTGAAGATCATGTCGGTGACGCGGTCGCGGATGGTCTTCCACATCTGGTCGAACTGTTCGCGGCCTTCGATGGCGTACTGGCTCTGCGGGTGGGTCTGGTCGCCGCCCAGCGGGCGCTGCATGATCGCGTGCTTGAGATGGTCCATCTCCAGCAGGTGATCCTTCCAGCCCTGGTCGTAGATCCGCAGCAGGACGTAACGCTCGAGCTGGGTCAGCTCCCAGCGGGCCAGCTCCTTGCCGGCGGTGATCAGCACTTCGCGGGCGTCGCCGTCGGCCTCCTTCAATGCCTCCCCGTTCAGGGCCTTCCCGAATCGTTTGAGCGCCCACTCGGACAGCTCGCCGTTGTCGGAAGCACTGTGCTGTCGGAGGGCTTCATCCACTTCGGCTTCCAGCTTGCCGCCGTCGGTAAAGGCCGTACCCGCGGCGACGAGATCGCGGAGGATCTGCCCGGGGCCCCTGCCGGTGAGCTGCTCGGGGGTCCAGTCCAGGCGGTACTTGCCGTTGGCCCAGCCGGCGATCTGCTGCAGGGCGTACACGTTGTCGCCGCCGCCGGAGGAGAAGGCCCGGCTGACGATCCACTCCGCGGGATACTCCCGCTCGCGGCGCTCGTACGCCGCTTCGACCTCTTTGCGGATGATCCCGGCGACCTGCTCGGGCGAGCCTTCGGCGATCTCCTCGACCTTGATCTCGACGGTGAACTTGGCCCGCACCCAGTCGGTCAGAGCCCGCCGCCCGTGCATCGGATCGAGAAACGCCTCGATGCCGGTCAGGTCCACCTCGTCGTAGTGCCTGGTGGCCGCCTCGATCAGCATCTCCTCGATTTCGAGCGGCTGCATCTTGCGCATCTGGTTCTGCGTGGTCGCGACCGGGAACAGCCGCTGGGCCCACTTGAGCAGCCCGCCGACGTCCCAGGCGGCCGGCTCCGCCTCCTCGTCGATGTACTCGCCGAGGGAGGTGCTGACCGCGTCGCGGATCTCGTCCTTGGCCTTCTCGCGGATGCGCCGCTCGAGGTAGAGGGCGTCCTCGTCGGTGAGCTGCTCGGGGTCGATGGCCACTTCCAGCTTGCCGCGGACCCAGTCGCTGATCCGCCGGGGGATGTAGTTCTCATCGAGGTAGTCGCTGACGGCCTGGTTGAGGAAGTCGCGCAGCCATCCAATCGGCACGCGGACGTCGATGGGCTCCTCGGCGTCGAGAGCCGCCTCGAGGCCGCGAACTTCGCCGATCAGTTGCTCAAGGCGATCGAGCCACCGGTCT
>CAYVVX010000286.1:6755-7041 GCA_964455315.1 uncultured Planctomycetales bacterium
TCGAGCATGCGCCAGATCAGGTCGCGGAGGCTCTGGCCCTGGAGGATGCGCTGGCGTTCGGAGTAGAACGAGCGGCGCTGGTAGTCCATGGGCTCGTCCCATTCGAGCAGGTGCTTGCGGATGTCGAAGTTGCGCTCCTCGACCTTCTTCTGGGCCCGCTCGATGCCCTTGGTGATCCGCTTGTCCTCCAGGCTGACCCCCTCGGTGAAGCCCCACCGCTCCATCATCTTGATCATCCAGTCGGGCATGAAGTACTTGAGCAGGTCGTCCTCCAGCGAGAGGAAGA
>CAYVVX010000287.1:0-607 GCA_964455315.1 uncultured Planctomycetales bacterium
CGAGTCGGCCGACGGGGTCGAGGTGCGCTCGGTCCGCTACCGGATCAGCCCGGTGATCGAGGATGTTCGCGAGGAGGTGCGGGCCCTGGATGCGGAATTGAAGGAGCTGAAGGACCAGATTCAGGCCAACGACAAGGCCTTGCAGGTCGTGGCTCATCGCCGGGAGTACCTGGACAAGCTGGAACAGTTCGTGGCCCCGACGGCCACGGTGGAAATGACGCAGGGGGTGCTCAACGCCGAGACCCTCAAGTCACTGAGTGAGTACCAGTTGGCGCAGCGGGAAGCCATCGCCGAGAAGGAGCTGGCCATCGCCCGGGAGCGGGCGGCGCTGGACGAGCAGGTCAACCTGCTGCAGCGCAAGCGCCAGGAGCTGACCAACAATTCCTCCAAGTCGGTCCGCGAGGCGGTGGTGTTCATTAACCTGAAGGAAGGCGGCAGCGGACAGATGCGGCTGCGCTACCTGGTCGGCCAGGCCAACTGGGCGCCCTCCTACAACGCCCGCATCACCGGCGACCGCAAGTCCGTCCTTCTCGAGTACAACGCCTCCATTCAGCAGATGAGCGGGGAGGACTGGGCCGATGTGAACATGACCCTCTCGACGGCGACC
>CAYVVX010000287.1:617-7031 GCA_964455315.1 uncultured Planctomycetales bacterium
CGCTGCTGGCCAAGGCTCCGACCCTGACGCCGTTGACCATGAGCCTGACCCGTGCGCAGCCCCAGCAGCAGGCCGCCCAGGGTGGGCCCAGCAGCATGGGCGAATACGCGGGACGCAAGAAGGACGTCGCTGCCCGGCAGGTCGAGGTGTGGAGCAGTGCGAACAGCGCGGGCATCTCCAATGGCGCGGCTGGAAACCTTGTCTTCGATCTCGATCTCAGCAACACGGCGCAGCCTCAGGGTGGCCAGGGCGTTGGTGGTAGTGGATTGGGGATGGGGGCCGGTTACTCCAACTTCTTCCAGCAGCAGCGCCTCGAGGAGGGGCTCAACACGCTGGCCGGCGAACTCCAGAACTTCGAGCTGACCGCTCGCGGCAACATCAACAACAGGGGCAAGGTCATCACCGCCGGCGGGGACGAGGGCATCTCCGTGACCTACGCCATTGCTTCACGCACCAGCCTGCCCAGCCGGGCCGATCAGCAGCTCATCCAGATCGACGGCCTGCGCATGGGCGCGGAGTTCTACCGCGTGGCCATGCCCGTCCTGACCCGCTACGTTTACGAGGAGGCCGCGCTGGCCAACAGCAGCGACCGCGTTCTGCTCTCCGGGCCGGTCATGACCTTCATGGACGGCGAGTTCGTGGGCCACGGACAGATTCCCACCGTGGCCGCGGGCGAGCGATTCACGCTGGGCCTGGGCATCGACTCGTCGCTCAAGGCGGTTCGCGAACTGGTCACCAAGACGGAAGATATCCAGGGCGGGAACCGCGTCGTGAATCTGACGTATAAGCTCTCGGTGGAGAACTTCGGCGACAAGCCGGTGGCCGTGCGGCTGCTCGACCGGCTGCCGAATACCCAGGAGTCGGAGATCAAGCTGACCCTGGTGTCCTCCGGCCCGTCGCTGGCCGACGACGAGGTCTATCTCGCCACCGACCGCAAGAAGGGTATCCTCCGCTGGGAGGTGGAGGTACCGGCCAACGCGACGGTCAACAATGCGTTCGGCCTCGAGTACCAGGTGAAGCTCGAATACGACAAGCAGATGACCCTGAGCGGCATGGGCGTGGCGGCGGCCAATCCGCTGCAGCCCGCCGCGCCGCAATGATAATCCCGGCCTGCAGGCCAGGACTCAGGCGCAGGGGGGATGTCTCCGGAGCCCGCCGCGGGTGCTGACCGTGGCGGGCTCTGTTTGCGCGCAGGGGCGGGGGCGACGGGTGCGACCGGGCCGGATGTTACGCGGGTGTGCTGTTCTGCTGCAGGTGGTACTGCCAGAAGACCCGTTCGATGCGGCAGTTCAGGGTTCGGCTGTAGAACCGGTAGGGCCCGATGGCGGGGATGACGGCGGTGCGATGGCCGGCCTGCTTGAGGTCGGCCATGCAGCGGTAGAGAAGGATCTTTCCGACGCCGAGCCGCCGGGCGGGCTCGGCGGTTCCGATGGGCCCGAAGTTGCCCCATTCGCGGTTCATGGCGGAGTGGGCCCCGAACCCGATGATCTGTCCTTCACCCAGTGCCAGGTGCAGCGCCGGGGGGGCCTGGTGAAAGGCCAGCAGCGCTTCGGTTCGCCAGGCGGGACCGAACTGCCCGGCAAAGAAGGCGTCCAGGAGGGGTTCGTCGCCCGGGCGGGCCCGGCGGATCTCCACGCCCTTGCGCAGCAATTGATCCTCTTCGCTGCGGGTTTCGAACGCGCCGTCTAACCGGGCCCGCATGTTGGCCGCCTCGCGGCCCCGGGTGAAACCCATCTCTTCCAGGAAACAGCATGCGGGGGTGTAGCGCGGATCGATTCCGGCGACGAGGTAATTGGCGCCGACGGTCATCACGTCGATGCGGTCGATGGCATCGCCGGGCCAGGTCTGGATGCAGCCATGCAGCAGACGCCTGGCGATGCCCTGGCGACGATGGCGCGGGTGGACGCAGAAGAGGCCCAGCCAGCCGCGCCGCTCCGACAGCCGGGTCACCTGTTGCATGAACCCCACACAACGGTTCCCGACCCGCGCGGTCAGCGTGCGGTAGGTGTCCGTGTCCGGGCAGGGGTTGTGAAAGAGCTTCTCTTCAAGCAGGGCGAGGCTGAGCTGATCGAGATCGCAGGACTGGGTGAAGAGTTCGTGGAGTTCCGGCAGGTCGGCGTTTGAGGCTTCGCTGATGTGGAGCGTGGTCATCACCGTTCCCGGGCCAGATATTACTTGCCCGCGGGCCCGGTGGAAGCCCGCAGGATGAGTGAAGTGGGGAGCAGATCCAGGCACGGCGTCGGCGTGCCGCCCTCGATGAGCTGAACCATGCGTTCGTAAGCCCTGGCGCCCATCTCCTCCAACGGCTGGCGGACAGTGGTCAACGGAGGGTTCAGAAGGCTTGCCGACTTGGGGTCATCGAATCCGGCCAGCGAGATGTCCCGCGGGATGCGCAGGTTCAGCCGCTGCAGCACGGTCATGACGTCCAGCGAGAGGTAGTAGCCGCAGGCCAGGATCGCCGTCGGGCGCTGCGAACCGCGCAGCGATTCGGTCAGCCGGCCCATCACCTTGCCGGCCGACTTGGCCTGCTCGGCGTTGAAAACATACTCATCAAGGAGCGGCAGGCCGCTGGCTTCCAGCCCGGCGGTGTAACCCTCGAAACGATGCAGCGAGTTGGTGCCCTGCAGCGGGCCGTTCACGATGGCGATCCGGTGGTGACCCATCTCGACCAGGTGGCGAACCACGGAAAGGGCGCCGAGGAAGTTCTGCGAGTCGACGCAGTGCAGCGAGGTGTCCTTGGTCGAGCCGCCGACCACCACGATGGCCTTGCGCTTGGCCGCCTCCTCCAGCGCGGGAAAGCTGTCCTGGTAGGGGTGGAAGCAGAGGAAGCCGTCCGCGTCGATGGTTTCCAGCTTGTCCGGTTCCGCCAGCCTGCGGATGACCAGCTCGCCCACCTGGTCGCCCTCCTCGGCGGCGCGATGGATGCCGGCGATCAGGGCACCGTGGTAGAAATCCTCCAGCGAACTGGCCGGGTGGAGCACCAGGGCGACGCGGAACCTGGCCTTCGCGGCCACGCTGGCCACGTAGTCGCCGCGGACAAAAGTCCCGCGGCCGCGCTCCCGGCGCAGCCATCCCTCGTCCACCAGGCATTGAATCGCCTTGTGGGCGGTGATCAGGCTGACGTTGACCTGAGCCCCGATCTCGCTGGTATTGGGAAGCTTGGCGCCGGGGGGAAAAGCCCCATTGCGGATGGCCTCGGCCAGGATCTTCTTGGCCTGGATGTACCGGGGCTCCCCGGAGGCGGTGTCCACTTTGGCAAGGTTCAGGGTGCTCATGAGTAGTCCGTATTATATAATCATCGCTTCCGGACCGAAAGAGAAATCTGGCCAAAAAAACGCGTTCCCCGGCGGAATTCCGGGGGTACCGGCCAAATACCCCATTGTCACAGGCGGCATGCGGCGACCTGCGATGGAAATCATTTATAACAATGCTCTTCGCCCGGCACTTCAAAACTCAGGGATACATCAGGTATCGGCCGCGGACGGCCTTGAACTTCTCCAAATCGGTCTTCCAGGTGGCCGGCAGGCCCTCCGGAGCCTTGGATGTCTTCAGGGCGGCGAGGGTGCCGGCGTTGGCCATCAGGTTAATGACGCGCTCGACCTCGAACTGTTCACCGTAGAGTCGGCGGAGGTGCCAGGCGATGGTCAGCCCTGACGCGACCGGGCTGAGCCCGTCGCGGTCGGTCAGCACGATGTACACCCCCTCGCAGGCCTGCTTCGCGAACTTGCTGCTCGTGGGCGTGAAGCGAATGGGCACGAACCGCAGACCCGGCAGGCAGGCGCCGTTCAGGGCGGCGGCCAGCTCCCGAGCCTTGATCCAGGGAGCGCCGAACAGCTCGAAGGGCTGATCAGTGCCCCGTCCGACGGAGAGGTTGGTCGCTTCGAGCAACCCGATGGCGGGGTAGAGTGTCGCCTGGGTCAGGTTGCGCATGTTGGGCGACGGATTGACCCAGGAAAGCCCGGTCTGATCCCACCACATGTCCCGGCGCCATCCTTCGATTTCGATGACCTGCAGATCGCACTTGATTCCATACTCGGTGTTGAACAGCCTGGCCAACTCGCCCACGGTCATGCCGTGCGTGACCGGTATCGGGCCGAAGGCGGTGAAGCCGAGGCGGTTCTTGTCGGCGATCGGCCCGTCGGCATCCACGCCGCGGATCGGGTTGGGCCGGTCCAGCACGACCACGCGGATGCCGGCCTTGGCGGCCTCCTCCATGCAGTTGCCCAGCGTGGCGATGTAGGTATAGAAGCGGGCGCCGATGTCCTGGATGTCGAACACGAGGGTGTCCACGCCCTTGAGCATCTCCGGTGTCGGCCGGCGGGTCTCGCCATAGAGGCTGAACACCTGCAGGCCGGTCTTCTCGTCCACGATATGGCCGACTTTCTCGTCCAGGGCACCGAACAGCCCGTGCTCCGGCGAGAAGACGGCGGTGACTTTCACATCCGGCGCAGCCACCAGCAGATCGAGCGTGCGATTCCCGCCGCGGTCCAGCCCGGTGTGGTTGGTGATCACCCCGACGCGGCGCCCCTTCAGCGGCTTGAAACCGTCGCGCTTGAGCACGTCGATGCCGCACAGCACGTCGGCCGGGGCACAGTCCTCCGAGGCGGTCGCCGCGGTGGTGGTGGCTGTCGCGGGCGCCGCGGGAACCGGACCGGCCGCCAGCACCGCTTGCGGGATGTAGCGTTCCTCCGGCGACTCGATGATGGCCGCTGCGACGACGGTGGCAACCTTGCGGCGAAGATCGAGCACGCTGCCCTTGCCGGGGGCGTGCACCGCGTTGGTCAGCAGGATGACGAAGGTGTCGTGCCGCGGGTCGATCCAGAACATGGTGCCGGTGAAGCCCGTGTGCCCGAAGGTGCTGCCGGCCTCGAAGAGGTTGCCGCGGGCGCTGGAGTAGCCGGTGTCCACGTCGAAGCCGTAGCCGCGGCAGCCGCTGCCGTCGGGGAGGCAATGCCCGCGGGTCATCTCGCGAATGGTCAGCGGCCCCATCACGCGGACGCCGTCGAGCGTTCCGCCGTTCAGGATCATCCGGCACCAGCGGGCCAGGTCGTCGGCGGTGCTGAACAGCCCGGCATGCCCGGCCACCCCGCCCAGGGCATAGGCCCGCGGGTCGTGCACCTCGCCGACGATCCACTTCCCGTCGCGCTGCTCGGTGGGGGCGATCCGGTCGCGCCACGCGGCCGGCGGGTTATACGCGGTGTCGCTCATCCTGAGCGGTGCGAAGATCTCCTCGGCGGCAAACTGATCGAGCGGCCTGCCGGACACTTCGCGAACCAGCTCGCCGAGCATGATGTAGCCGACGTCGGTGTAACGGAAGGCGCTGCCGGGCGGATAGAGCGTGCCCAATGCCAGGATCTTCTCGATCGACTCGGCCGGCGTGCCGGTGTAGTCCTTGAGCGAGTTGTCCGGGGTGAGTCCGCCGCGATGCAGCAGAAGCTGTTCGACGGTGACGCGATCCTTGCCGTTGGCCCCGAAGGCGGGAAAGAACTTCTCGACGCGGTCGGTGAGGTTGACCTGCCCGCGTTCGATGAGCAGCATGACCGACGTGGCCGCCCCGACCACCTTGGAAACCGACGCCATGTCGAAGATGGTGTCCGCGGTCATGGCCACGCGCTCGGGCTGGAGGGCCCGCTGGCCGTAGGCCTTGCGATAGACCGTCTGCCCGCGGCGGTGGACCAGCAGGACGGCGCCGGGGATGGTTTCGTCACTGACCGCCTGGTCGATGAGTTCGTCCGCCCGGCTCATGTGGGCCGTGTCGAAGAGCGGTTCCGGCGGAGCCGCGGGCGCCGCGCAGAAGACCAGGCCGCCGAGACCGACCAGCAGGGTGGAGAGGGAGGATGCGATCATGGGTTTTGACTCCTCTTGGAGGTGAGTGATCCGCGCGGGTTCCGGCGCGGCGCCGCGGCGGCGCGGTTGCGGGTTCGCCCGCCGGCGGTTGAAATAACCCCGAGAATGATAACACCGGGCGCGACCGCGGCCCATTCCGGCCGGGCGCCGTCCGGTGTGACGACCTTGTTCCTGAAGGAGGATTCCTGATGCACAAGCGGATGTTGCGGGCCCTGGCGGGCTGCGGCCTGGCCGGCGCGATGCTGACCGGCGGCTGC
Organism: uncultured Planctomycetales bacterium; assembly: GCA_964455315.1. Taxonomy (GTDB): domain Bacteria; phylum Planctomycetota; class Phycisphaerae; order UBA1845; family PWPN01; genus CAYVVX01. Next base: position 6,722 of record CAYVVX010000287.1, read on the forward strand.
GGACCGGCGCCGGGCGAGCGGCTCAACAGGCAGGGCGACGAGATTGTCGTCGCCGGCCAGCTCTTCCACACCGGCACGCCGGTGGTGCTGTGGCTGGACCCCAAGGGCTACGATGCCTACCGCGGCCGGCGGCATTTCCAGCCCGAAGAGATCATGCCCAGTGCCCCGGTCAGCAAGGGCGACCCGAACCGCTACAGCATCAGCCGGGGGAACCTTTCCGAAGAGGTCGCCGCGCGGGAGGAGCAGCAGGGCTGGACGCTGGAGAATCTCCAGTACGTCGTCGATCAGTTCGTGATTCACTACGACGTGT
>CAYVVX010000288.1:0-7011 GCA_964455315.1 uncultured Planctomycetales bacterium
CGACCGACAATCCCGGCGCGGACAAGCGCATGGCCGGCGACGTGGCCCTGGGCAAGGGGGCGGTGATCGACATCGGGGCGAACATCAATCCGGTGGTCAGCGACCTGTTCATCGACACGGCCAAAAAGCGCAAGGTGCCGCACCAGCTCAGCGGGGCGCCGGGGGCGACCGGCACCGACGCCAACGCGATGCAGATCTCGCGCAGCGGCGTGGCCGCGGGCCTGATCAGCATTCCCAACCGGTACATGCACACGCAGGTGGAGATGGTCAGCCTGTCGGACCTGGAGGCCTGTGCGAAGCTGATCGCGGAGACGGTGGCGCGGATCGACGCGCGGACCGATTTCACTCCACGGTAGACCCTCCAGTTGCAAAAAAGAGCGCACCACGGAGACTTGGCGCGGGCTTCACCCGCAACCCAGGGAGTTTGGAACCGCAGAGGCGCCGAGAACGCAAAGAAGATGGAGGATCTGAGATTTGAGATGGGAGATGCGGCGTCGCGGGCCCGGCTTTGGCGTTCATATCCAGCGCCTGAAGCATGGTTTTCGGTATCCCGCGGCGGAGAATCTTTGCGGGATGCGAAGATTCTGATGGACGGCAGTACAAAGAGCATGAAGAAGAGGTGGTTTGAGCCAGAACCCACAAGTCGCGGAGTTCACCCGCGGTGAGGTTGCGGCGTTGGCGACTTGCTCATCCGATCGCCAATCTTCTCCGTGGCGTCAGTGCCTCTGTGGTTGATCTTTTCTGCAACGCCGGGGTAGACCCACCCGAACCGCTTTGCCTGGATCTCTCCGCGGGCGTAGAATGGGCAGTGGTTGGGCATGTCTTCAGCGGGAGCGGGCCATGATCGTTTCACTTCATGCGGCGGAGGATGCCTTCGACAGCCTTCATCGGCACCTCGATGATTTCATGGACGAGATTGCCGGGCGGAGCTTCTACCAGTACTCGCGCTCGGTGGTGTGGGAGCCGGCCGTCAACGTCTACGAGGACGCAGGCCGCTTTCTGCTCTGCGTCGAACTGGCGGGTGTGAACAAGGACGCCATCCATGTCGAAGTGATCGATCGGCGGGTGACCATTCGCGGCGAGCGGGTGCTCCCGGAGCCGCCGGAGGGCAGCGAGGCGGAATGCCTGCTGCGCATGGAAATCAATTCAGGGCCCTTTCAGTGCGTGGTCGAGTTGCCCTCCGCGGCGGACATGACCCGGGTCGAGGCGAAGCTCGACAATGGTTACCTGTGGGTCACCATTCTCAAGAAGCGGTGATCGGGCCAGCCGGCTCGGGGTTGGAAGTTGGTGACATGAGCGAGCGATCGACATCATCGGATGACATCTCCCCTGAAGAAGTGGAGGATACCGGTTCTCCGCAGCCGCCGGCCCCCGCCGCTGGTGACGGCGGGGCACCCGCCGAACGCGGCGAGCCCGACGCCGCCGGCCACCAGATGCCCGAGCGATTGCCGCTCCTGGCGGTTCGCGATGCGGTGGTCTTCCCCGGCACGATCATGCCGCTGACCGTCGATCGGCCGCGCTCCAAGCGGGTGATCGAGTCGGCCGCCGCGGGACGAAAGCTGATCGGCATCATCACCCAGCGCAGAAAGGAGACGGAAGATCCCACCCTGGAGGACCTCTATCGGGTGGGCACGGCCTGCCTGATCCTCAAACTCATCACCCTGCCGGACAGTTCGGTGAGCCTCATCGTTCACGGGATGACCCGCATCGGCATCGAGTCCATCGATCAGCACGAGCCGTTTCTCATCGGCCGGGTGCATCCCCGCGACGACATCTCGGAGGCCGGCCCGGAGATCGACGCCCTGGTCCACAACGCCCGGGAGATGGCTCACCAGATCATCGAGATGTCGGAGAAGATTCCCGACGAAGCCCGCGTGGTGCTGGACAACATCGAGACGCCCGGCGGGGTGGCCGACTTCCTGGCCGCCAACCTGTCCATCGGCACGCCCAGCCGGCAGGAGCTGCTCGAAACCCTGGACGTGGCCACCCGGCTGCGCAAGATCAATACCGCCCTGGCCGAGCAGGTCGAGCTGCTGGAGCTGTCCAGCAAGATCCACTCGCAGATCCGCGAGCAGATGAACAAGAGCCAGCGGCAGTATTATCTTCAGGAGCAACTCAAGGCGATCCAGAAGGAACTCGGCGAGGAGGACGCCCGCACCGTCGAAATCCAGCGTCTGACCGAGCGGATCGAACAGGCTAAGATGACCGAGACCGCCGAGCGGGAGGCCCACCGCGAACTCGCCCGGCTGTCGCGGATCCCGCAGGCGTCGCCGGAGTACTCGGTGGCGCTGGATTACATCGAATGGCTGACGGATCTGCCCTGGAGCGTATCAACCGAGGACCGCCTGGACCTGCGGCGGGCCAGGAAGATCCTGGACCAGGATCATTACGACCTGGAGAAGGTCAAGCAGCGGATCATCGAGTTTCTCGCGGTCCGCAAGCTCAAGCCTGACGGGCGCGGGCCCATCCTGTGCTTCGTCGGCCCGCCCGGCGTGGGCAAGACCTCGCTCGGCCAGTCCATCGCCCGGGCCCTGGGGCGCAAGTTCGTCCGCTTCCCGCTGGGCGGCATGCACGACGAGGCCCAGCTCCGCGGGCATCGCCGCACCTACATCGGGGCCATGCCCGGGCGGATCATCCAGGAGCTCCGCAAGGCCGAATCGAACAATCCCGTGGTCATGCTGGACGAGGTCGACAAACTGGGCCAGGACTTCCGCGGCGACCCGGCCAGCGCCCTGCTGGAGATCCTCGACCCCTGGCAGAACCACGCCTTTACCGACAACTACCTCGACGTGCCCTTCGACCTTTCCCGCGTCATGTTCATCGCCACCGCCAACACCATCGACCCGGTGCCCATGCCGCTGCGCGACCGCATGGAGATCATCCGCCTGGCCGGCTACACCAACACCGAGAAGGTGTTCATCGCCCGGAAGTATCTGCTGCCGCGGCAACTCGCCGAGAACGGGCTGACCCGCGACAACCTGAAAATCAACGATAAAGCCCTGGAGGCCATCGCCACCGGCTACACCCGGGAGGCCGGCGTGCGCGATCTGGAACGTCAGATCGGCATCATCGCCCGCGGCGTCGCCGCCCAGGTCGCCGGCGGCAAGCGCAAGACGGTCAGCATCACGCCGGACAGCCTGAAGAAGCATCTCGGGGCCGAGCGGTTCACCCACGAAGCCGCCCGGGCGACCAGCGTACCCGGCGTTGCCACCGGACTGGCCTACACGCCAGTCGGCGGCGAGATCCTCTTCATCGAAGCCACCTCGATGCCCGGCAAAGGCCACCTCACCCTCACCGGGCAGATCGGCGACGTCATGCGCGAATCCGCCCTGGCCGCCTTCAGCATCGTCCGCAGCCGGGCCAGGGAATTGAAGATCGATCCCCGGGTGCTCGCGGAATCCGACCTGCACGTCCACGTCCCCGCGGGAGCCATCCCCAAGGACGGCCCCTCGGCGGGGGTGGCCATGCTCACCGCCATCGTGAGCCTGTTCACCGGCCGTCCCTGCCGGCACGACGTGGCCATGACCGGCGAGATCACGCTTACCGGCCGGGTGATGCCCATCGGCGGAGTCAAGGAGAAGGTGCTGGCCGCGCATCGGGCCGGGATCGCCCGGGTCATCCTGCCGGACGGGAACCGCAAGGATCTCGCGGACATCCCGGCGGAGGTCCGCCAACAGATGAAGTTCACCTTCGTGGACAAGGCGGAGAAGGTACTCCGGGCGGCCCTGGAGGCGGCGAAGTGACATCGCGGTGAACCCGCTGGCGGAATCGTGCCCGGCGATTTATCATGCCTGTGATTCGTGCCGAAGTGATTCTGGCGACAGGTGCATCATGGCTGATTCAAGGCTGCTCATCCATCCCATCCGCGACGTGACCGTGGTCACCGTCAACGATTCCTCGGTCCTGGACACGCTGCAGGTCCAGCAGGTCGGCGACGAGCTGTACAACCTGGTCGACAACAAGGCCGTCCGCAAGATGGTGCTTGACTTCGGCAAGGTGCAGTTCCTCTCCTCGTCGGCGCTGGGGGTGCTGATCACGCTGCGGAAGAAGGCCGAGGCCATCAAGGCCCGGATCATCATCTGCGGCATGCGCCCGGAACTGATGAAGGTGTTCAAGATCACCCGCCTGGACAAGATGTTCGAATTCAAGGACACCGAGGAGCAGGCCCTGAGCGTCTTCGGCGTGAGCACGGCCGGCTGAACCGGCGCGACACCGCCCGCGACCGCGTTGCAAACCGGCGCGGCGCCCCTTAGACTCGCCGCTGCGACCGTTCCCATGACTTGCTCCGGCGCCGCGCAGGTTCGCGGCGATCCGCCGGGCGGGCGGTCCCTGTCCTGATACGGTCACGCCATGCGAATCGCCTACTTTGATTGCTTCAGCGGTGCCAGCGGCGACATGATCCTGGGCGCCTGCCTCGATGCCGGGTATCCCCTGGAGCGGCTGCGCGAGGGGCTCGCCGCGCTGGCGGTGGACGGCTACGCGGTGGATGCCGCCAAGATCCGCAAGCAGGGCTTCGCCGCAACCCAGTTCGACGTCCGGGTCGATCCGGCCACCCACAAGCCGCACCGTCACCTGAAGCACATCCGCGAGATCCTCGACAACAGCCGCCTGCCCGACACGGTCCGCGACAACGCCCTGAAGATCTTCACCCGCCTGGCCGAGGTCGAAGCGGCCGCCCACGGCACCACCCTCGAGAAGGTGCATTTTCACGAGGTGGGCGCCATCGACGCGATTGTCGACATCGTCGGTGCCTGCCTGGCGCTGGAGCATTTCGGCGTACGGCAGGTGCATGTGTCCCCGATCCCCACGGGTAACGGCACGGTCCGCTGCGAACACGGCGTGATGCCCGTGCCGGCGCCCGCCACCGCCGGGCTGCTCAAGGGCGTGCCGCTGGCGTCCTGCGAAGAGGAGGGCGAGCTGACCACGCCCACCGGTGCGGCCATCCTGACCACCCTGGCGACCTCCTTCGGGGCCCTGCCGTCGATGATCATCGACGCCATCGGGATCGGCGCGGGCCGGCGGGATGGCACGACCCGTCCGAACGTGCTGCGGCTGCTGCTCGGTGAGGCCGTCGAGACCGCCGTTGCCGACGAGCGCGATCAGATCCTGGTCCTGGAAACCAACCTGGATGATGTCAGCGGTGAAGTGATCGGCCACGTGACCGAGAAGCTGTTCGAGGCCGGTGCCCTGGACGTCTTCACCACGCCGATCGCCATGAAAATGAACCGCCCGGCGACCATGCTCACCGTGCTCACCGAGCCGCGGCGGCGCGACGCGATGGAGGCGGTGCTCTTCGCGGAAACCGCCACCTTCGGCGTGCGGGCCCACCTCGCCGAGCGCAGCAAGCTGGCCCGCACGATCGAAACGGTCGACACCGAGGTCGGGCCCATCCGCGTCAAGGTCGGCCGGCGCGGGGACGACGTGATCGCGGCGACGCCGGAGTACGAGGACTGCCGCCAGGCCGCGGCGCGATCGAAGCGGGCGCTGCGCGAGGTCATGGAACTCGCCCGGGCGGCCTGGCAGCGGGGCGCGGGCGGACCCCGGTCGAAGGCATAGGAGGCCGCGGGGACGATGATGGAGATGAGCGCCACCCTGAGCAACTTCCTGTCCAACGAATCCTACGTGCCCCTGGCGTTCGCGCTCATCGCCGTGGTCTACCTGATGTCCTCCCTGCGCAAGCGGCAGCAACGCGATCGCAATCCCAAGCCCCCGACGCCGGCCGCCGCATCCGGTCCGGGCCGGCAGGATCTTCGCCGCGACGTCGACGAGCTGATGGTCGAACTCCAGGAACTGTCCCGCCGGATCACCGCCGAGATCGACACCCGCTTCGCCCGGCTGGAGACCGCCATCCGCGACGCCGATCGCCGCATCGCCGTGCTCAGCCGGTTGAGCCGGGGCGAGTCCGATCGCCGACCCAACGGCGGAGAAGATCCGCGGTCCGAGGATGCCCGTCACGCGGTGATCTACGAGATGTCCGACGCCGGCTTCTCGCCAATCGAGATCGCCCGCGATCTCGGCAAGACCCCCGGCGAGGTCGAGCTGATCCTCAACCTGCGGCGCCCGGGCGGGATGAAACACCCCACCTGAGCACGCATCGCGGCCGCCTCCCCCGGTTGACGCCCTCCGACCGCCCTGCTACCCTCGCTCCGGAAGCTCTGACACGGCCGTGACGTTCCGGACCTGGACCTGAGTTTCCAGCGGAATATCGGTGCGGTCAGTAAGCGCTTTTCTCCGGCATCCCGCTGATCTTTTGACCACTCCTTCAGGCGAGACGCGAAACCGATGGACTTCACCGGGCTGGGACACACCTGTGTCGTGGGCATGCACTGGGGCGACGAGGGCAAGGGCAAGATCGTCGACCTGCTCAGCGAGCATTTCGACGTGGTCGTCCGCTACAACGGCGGCGGCAACGCCGGGCATACCGTGGTCATCGACAGTGAGAAGTTCGCCCTGCACCTGCTCCCCGTCGGTGTGCTCAGCGAGCGCAAGACCGCGGTCATCGGGCCCGGCATCGCCCTGGACCTGCCGCGCATGCTCGAGGAGATCGAGGCGTTGGCCGGTCGCGGCCGAAAGGTCGGCGAACACCTGCGCATCAGTGACCGGGCCAACCTGGTCATGCCCTGGCACAAGAAGCAGGACGCCCTGTCCGAGGAGGCCCTGGGCAGCCGCAAGATCGGCACCACCGCCCGCGGCATCGGGCCCTGTTACGCCGACAAGATGCAGCGGGCCACGGCCATCCGGGTGGTCGATCTGCTCTCGCCGGAACCTCTGCGCGAGAAGATCGTCCGCATCTGTGAGCTGAAGAACCGGTTGTTCACGGCGATGTACGACGATAAGGAGCCGCTGGACGGTGCGGCGATCGCCGATGAATACGCCGGCTACGCCGACAAGGTCCGCGGCAACATCTGCGACACGACCCATTTTCTCTTCGAAGTCGTCTCCAGCGGAAAGAAGCTCCTGTTCGAAGGCGCCAACGGCACCCTGCTGGACATCGATCACGGCACCTTTCCC
>CAYVVX010000289.1:0-7006 GCA_964455315.1 uncultured Planctomycetales bacterium
CGCCGCGGGCGGCGATGCACACTCCCCGCCGGGCGCGATCACTGTGGGTTCGTCCTTCTTCTCTGACGCCAGCAGCGATTCAGTCCAGGACTTGCGGTTCGGATCGAAGGCGTCCGCGGCCGCCTGCAGGAACGGCTTGAGGCGGGTGCCCAGGAAGCTGCTCACCCCCTCGGCGTTGATGGTGTCCAGCGTGCGGGCGTAGTTCTCCAGGATGGTTTCGCCGAAGAGATCCGCGCCGGTCTGTCCCACGGCCATGAACGCCCCGAACCCCTTCCGGCCAATGCCGGCCAGATCGACACTGAGGATGCCCCCCAGCCGCTCCAGCGAGATGTGCTCCTTGTTGGCGACGTTCTCCATTCGCACCCACAGATCGTCCAGTCGCGGCACCAGGTTGGTGGCCTTTGAGAACATCTGCCGGTAACTGCTGGTCATGTCCGTGGCCAGCTTGCTCAGTTCCTCGGCCGACAGCGGCGGCGTGTCGATCGCCGAGGCGCTCTTGCGGGTGGTCTCCTGCATGGCCGCCAGCAGGTCGGTCAGCCCGTTCACCTGGGTGTCCTCCGGCACCACGCCATTGCGCTTGAGTTGCTCGACCAGGCGGTTGAGGAACACCCCCGAGCCCGCGGCGGCGTCACCCGCCAGGGCCAGCACCCAGAGCGGCGAGAGATGCATGGCGAACAGGCCGGCGGTTTCCAGCGCGCTGCCCACCATCTTCCGCTGCACGTAGTCGGGCGGCTGGGCCTCTCCCGGAGCGGCATCGCCTTCGCGCTGGACCTGGGCGACCTTGTCGACCATGAACCGCTGGGCATCCCCGATGAACACCTTGTAGAGCGTTGTGCCCCTCAGAGCCTCCGGAAACAGCGTTTCGCTGAGCAGCGAGGTAGTCCCCCCGGCCAGTGCCGCCAGCGAGCGGATGGTCCGCTCCGGGAGCGACAACATGTACGAAAGCTGCTCGCGGAAGGCGTCAATGAGTCTGGACATCGGTGATCTCCTGTCAGTGGGCGGCGGCCACCAGCTCCTCGACCAGGCGGACCAGCCGTCCGGCCACCGACCGCTTCGATCCTGTCATCGGACCGAACCAGCCGCGTTCAGACGTATAAAACTCGACCATCGCGTCGTCGGCAGCCACGTTCTGGGGCCCGTTGAGCACGATCAGGTCGCAGTTCTTCCTGACCAGCTTACGTTCCGCCCTGGCCCGCGGATCGCTGTCCTCCATGGCAAATCCGACCAGGATCCGTTTCCCCTTTCGGGCTCCCAGCGACGCCGCGATATCCTCGGTCGGCTCCAGCAGCACCCGCTTGGCCTGCTCCTTCTTCGGCAATTTCAGTTTCGCGGGGTTCACCGGCCGATAATCGCACACCGCCGCGGTCATCACGGCCGCATCCGCCCCGCGAAACGCCCGCTTGCAGGCCTTCGCCATGTCCGCGGCCGTGACCACCTGCACCAACTGTACCCCAGCCGGCGGTTTCAACGCCACCGGGCCGGAGACCAGCGTGACATCATGTCCGCGGTTGGCAGCGGCCGCGGCGATGGCATAGCCCATTTTCCCCGAAGACGGGTTGGAAATGAATCGGACGGAGTCAAAGAATTCCCGAGTCGGACCGGCGGAAACGAGGAGGTTCACGCGCAAGCTCCAGTTCGCTCTGCGGATGTGCACGCATTCACGGGGCAACCGCGCCGCCGGCGCACGGCCGCCGGGCCGGCCGGCTGGTCAGTGCCCCGGTGACCGCCTCGATGATCGCCTCCGGCTCGGCCATGCGCCCCTGGCCCACCGTGCGGCAGGCCAGCCAGCCTTCCGCCGGGTCGATGAACCCGTAGCCCAGTTCGCGCAGGGCAGCCACGTTGCGCTGCACGATGGGGTTGTTCCACATGCGTGTGTTCATCGCCGCGGCCAGCAGCGCGGGGCAATCCCGCCCGATCATCAGGGTGGAGACCAGGTCGTCGGCGATGCCCGCGGTGAACTTGCCGATCAGGTCGGCGGTGGCGGGCGCCACCAGGAAGAGGTCCGCACGCTCGGTCAGCCGCAGATGTTGAGGCTCGAAATCCCCACCGTCGCCCCACAGCGAGACATGCACCCGCCGCTCGGTCAGGGCTTGAAAGGTCAGCGGGCCGACAAACCGGGCTCCCGCCTCGGTCATGGCCACACTCACCCCGCAGCCGCGCTGCACCAGCCGGCTGACCACATGGCATACCTTGTACGCGGCGATTCCCCCACCCACACCGACCACCACCTCGTAGCCGGCCAGGTCTCCTGCCACGGCCTGGTCAGGGGGTTCAGGCATGCTGAGACGGGTCCGCGGTCCGTGTGCTGCCGATGTCCGCGGCGATCTTGCCCTCGAGAATCTCCTGGACGATGATCTCGAGTTCGCTCTTGCCGGTCGGATCCACCGTCGGGCGGGCTCCCTGCATCAGTTCGACCCAGCGTTTCTGCATGAGCGCCGTGAGCTTGAACCGTCCGCCGACCATGTTGATGATGGTGTCGTCTTTGAGGGCTTCAATCATCGTTTTTCCTGCTTCTCCCTTACAATCCCGACAATCTGATCGACCGTCTCGTCCACCACCGCGTTGACCACAACCCGCACTCCATCGCGTAGCGGATTTCCCCGTCGGCCTTGCTCAGCCGCTCGCGAATCGCCTCTTCCGAATCCTTCCGCCGGCCGACCAGCCGGTCAGCCTGCTCGCCGGCCGTCGGGGCCAGTACGTAGATCCCGAGAGCATCCGGAATCCGCTTCGAGACCTGAAGCGTCCCTTCAATGTCGATCTCAAGGATGACGACGCGCCCACCCTGCAATGCGTCGGTCACCGGCAGCGACGGTGTGCCGTAATACTGGCCACCGTAGACGCAAGCATACTCCAGGAACTCCCCCCGCTCAAGCCGGGCCTCGAAGGCCTCGCGGCTGATGAAGTGGTAGTCCTGGCCGTCGACCTCGTTGTCCCGCCGCGGGCGGGTGGTGCAGGAGACGCTCAGGAACGCGTCCAACCGGTCCACCAGCCGCTTGCAGATGGTTGTCTTGCCGACCCCGCTGGGGCCGCTGATGATCAGGAGCACGCCTGCCATAGGGATCGAATCCGTTCGTCACCGGGGGCGGTCCCGCCACCCTCACTCCACGTTCTGCACCTGCTCCTTGAGCCGGTCGATCGACGCCTTGATCTCCACGATGTGCTGGGCGATGGTCGCGTCATTGGCCTTGCTGCCAATCGTGTTGGCCTCGCGAAGCAGTTCCTGGGCCAGGAAGTCCAGTTTCCGTCCGGCCACCTCGTCGCCGTCGCACAGCGTGGCGAACTGGTCCAGGTGACTGCCCAGCCGGGCGATCTCCTCGTTGATGTCGCAACGCTCGGCGTACAGCGCCACCTCCCGCCGGACGTCGTCCAGTTCCAGCTTGAGCCGGGCTTCGTTCAGGAGGTTGTTGGCCCGCTGGATGAGGCGCTGGTGATACTCCTTGAGCACCACGGGGGCCCGCTCGGCCACCCTGGCGAGGTTCTGGCGGATCCGCTCGCACTGGCCGACCAGGTCATCGCGCACGGCCCGGCCGTCCAACCGCCGCATCTCCAGCAGGCGGTCGAGGGCCTGCGCGGTCAGCGCTTCGCTCACCTTCCATTGCCGCTCGCGATCGGCGTCGGAGATCTCCGGCGGCTGGCACACTCCCGGCAGCGCCAGCAGCGCGGCCAGGTCGATCCGCAGGGTGTCGCCCGCCGGGACCTGCGAAAGCTGGCTCACGTAGCGGTGCAGCGCGGCGATGTTGATGTCCTGGGCCGCCTCGGCGCTGTTGTCGCGCACGCGAAGCGTGTAGGTGACGCTTCCGCGGGTCAGCCGGGCGCGGAGCAGCTTCTCCACGTCGCCCTCGAACACGGTGAGATGCTCGGGCAGCTTGATGGTGACCTTGAAGTAGCGGTTGTTGAGGCTGCGGACTTCGAGCGCGTAAGCCACGCCGCCCTCGGCGTGATGCACGTCGCCGTAGCCGGTCATCGAGAGGATCATCTGAAGGCGAACTCCCTGTCCTCAGCCGCCGGCCCGGCAACCCGCGTGGTCAGCCCGGGACATCAGCTCAGCCCTGCTCGGATGCCGGCCCGCCGCTTTCGCCGGGCACCTCGGCGGGAGGCGTGCCGCCGTCATCCGTCGTCGACTTCAACTGGGCTGTGTCGTCAGTGATCTTCCTGGGCACGAAGGTGTAATTCCCGATGACCGCGCTGAGGATGAACAGGAACGTCAGCCCCACGGTGATCCAGGTGAACACGTCGCCGGTCTTGGCACCGAACGCGGTATGGCCGCCCACGCCGCCGAACGCCCCCGACAGCCCGCCGCCGCGACCCTTCTGCAGCAGCACCACCAGGATCAACAGCAGACAAACCAGCACGAACAGGAAGGCAACCACCCACTGCCATGCGGTCTCGGCCAGCATATTCGTTTCCATGTGCTCCTCGAAAAAACGGGCCTTCAGCGCATTCGCGGGCTCGTCCAGATCCTGGCGAAGCCGGCTTGACGCTCTCAGCCCTTCAGCGCCGCGATCGCACCCTCGATGATGCCCGCGAACTCTTCAGCTTTCAGGCTCGCCCCGCCCACCAGCAGCCCGTCCACGTCCGGACGGGACATGAGCTCCCTGGCGTTGGCGGCCTTGACGCTCCCGCCGTACTGAATCCGAACCGATTCGGCGGACCCGGCATTATACAGCCCGGCGATTTCTTTGCGAATGAAGGCATGAGCCTCCTGGGCCTGATCGCTGGTCGCCGTCCGGCCGGTCCCGATCGCCCACACCGGCTCGTACGCGATGGTCACCTTCTCCAGGCTCACGTCCTTACCCAGCACTTCCTTCAACTGCCGCGACAGGACGGCCTCCATCCGGTTGGACTCCCGCTCGTCCAGCGTCTCGCCCACGCAGTAAATGACCTCCAAGCCGGCCGCCAGGGCCGCAATCACCTTCTTCTTGAGCATCTCTCCCGGCTCGCCGAGCACGTGCCGTCGCTCGCTGTGGCCGATAATGACCGCCGTCGCCCCGGTGTCCTTGACCTGCAGCGGCGACACCTCGCCGGTGAACGCGCCCTCGTTCTCGAAGTAGCAGTTCTGGGCCCCGAACCTGATCGGCGAGCCCTTCACCGCCTCCCCCACCGGCAGCAGCAGCGGAAACGGCGGGAACACGGCCACATCAACTGGCAAATCCTTGGGCAGCTTGGACTTAAGGCCATCCACCAGCTCCCGCGCCTTCGCTGAGGTCAGGTTCATCTTCCAGTTGCCAGCCACATAGGAACGTCGCATGATGTCACTCCCTGCAGGTCACTCTCATCCGCGGCCGGCGATGGGCTCATGGCCTCGCCGCCCCGCGTCAGGCTTGAAAGGCGGCGATTGTACGGGCGACCAGGCGTTCACGCCAGCGACATGCAGAACGAGCTGGTTGCCTTCCAGGGCAATCACATCTAAAAATGGAACGCGATTCCTGATCCGCAAGCGCGGTTCCGTCCAGATGACGGAATGCCGATTCATTGGCTCGACGCACGTTTCTGAACGCGCCAGGCGGTGTTGGGCGGTTTAGATGCGATAACCCTGGTTGCTGCACCCACGTCTCGGCCGCGCCGTTGCCACCTCTCCGCCGGTTCCTTAGAATGACGGAGGATGGTCGGAAGATGTTCGGGAGCTGCGGCGTGAACGGGCAACGGGTCTACCTGGAAACCATGGGCTGCCAGATGAACGTTCTGGACAGCGAGCTGGTCCTCGGCCAACTCGTGGCCATGGGCTACGCCCCCACTGACGATTACCGCGCCGCTGACCTGGTGCTGCTCAACACCTGCTCGGTCCGCCAGCACGCCGAGGACAAGGTGTACAGCCGCCTCGGCGAACTTCGCCAGATCAAGAGTTGCCGGCCGCAGATGATCATCGGGGTGATCGGCTGCATGGCCGAGCGCGACGGCGACGGACTGGCCCGGCGCACGCCGCAGGTGGACCTGCTGTGCGGGCCGGGCAACCTGAATGAACTGCCGGCGTTGATCGACGACGTGAGCGATCGCCGGCAGCGGGCCGACCGTCTCAACAAGGCCAGCCACCAGTTAAGCATGGCGCTGGAGACCGACCATTCCCGCCGCGAAAGCAAGTCGCGCCGGACGCTTGGCTACGACAGCATCGAACAGCTCGACCTGAGCCGCACTGTCGCCCCGGGCACATCGGCGCTTCAGAGCTACATCCGCGTGCAGCGCGGCTGCGACAAGTTCTGCACCTTCTGCGTAGTGCCCTTCACCCGCGGCCCGGAGCGCAGCCGCCCGCCGGAGCACATCGTCACCGAGGCCCGAACGCTGGCCGACGCCGGTGCCCGCGAGATCACCCTGCTGGGTCAGACGGTCAACAGCTATTCCTGCGAGGAGGACGGGCATCCGGTGCGGTTTGCCGAGCTGCTCGAGCGCGTTCACGCGGTGGACGGCATCGAGCGGATCCGATTTGTGACCAGCTACCCCGGCGACTTCACCGACGATGTGCTGCACGCCATGCGCGACCTGCCCAAGGTCTGCGAGTATCTGCACATTCCGGCGCAGAGCGGTTCGAATGCGGTGCTCAAGCGCATGAAGCGCCAGTATACGGTTGAGCAGTACGTTGAGCTGATCGATCGGGCCCGGTCGTACGTGCCCGAGATTTCACTGGCCGGCGACTTCATCGTGGGTTTCTGCGGCGAGACCGACGAGGAGCACGAGATGACGCTTGGGCTCGTCGAGCGTGTCCGCTACAAGAACATCTTCATGTTCAAGTACTCCAACCGACCGGGCACCGCGGCCGACCGCAACCTGCCCGACGACGTGCCCGAAGAGATCAAGAAGCGGCGGCACCTGGAGCTGGTCGCCCTGCAGCACCGCATGTCCACCGCCCATCACCAGGCCATGATCGGCAAATCGGTCGAAGTGCTGGTCGAGGGCTACAGCAAGGCCGCGATCAAAGCCCAGGAGGCCGAGCAGTCCCGCGGGCAGGAGGTCGGCTGGAAACGCAGCGACCAGCTCACCGGGCGGACCCGCGGCGACGAGATCGTTGTTTTCT
>CAYVVX010000290.1:0-6987 GCA_964455315.1 uncultured Planctomycetales bacterium
GTCCAGGGCAGGCGGCGTTGCGGGCGAGAGCATGCAGTGGCCGATGAATCGTAACAGATTGTCAGCAGGTAAGTTATGGATCGCGTGGGGATCTTCATAGCGTTGTAGTATTAAGTTGATGGCATTCGGGACGGCCAGGTTCGCTCGAGGTCGGGGCGGCAGGCACCGTCGTCGGGCCTGGGTTTACTTGCCGGCGTAGTCGATCAACCGGGCGATCTCGATGGGCAGGTTCCGCCGGTGCACGATGCGATCGATGAATCCCTTCTGCAGCATGAACTCCGCCGACTGGAACCCCTCGGGTAGCTTGGCCTTGATGGTGTTCTCGATCACCCGCGGCCCGGCGAAGCCGATCATGGCCCCCGGCTCGGCGATGTGAAGGTCGCCCAGCGAGGCGAAGCTCGCGGCCACCCCGGCCGTGGTCGGGTCGGTCATGACCACGATGTAGAGCCCCCCGGCGTCGTCCAGGCGGGCGACCGCGGCCGAGGTCTTGGCCATCTGCACCAGGGAGACCATGCCCTCCTGCATGCGGGCGCCGCCGGAAGCGGTCACCACCACGAAGGGGACATTCTCGTCCGCGGCCCGCTCCAGTCCGGCGGCGATCTTCTCGCCCACCACCGCGCCCATCGACGCCATGATGAAGAAGGGGTCCATCACCGCGAGGATGACCGGCCGGCCGCGGATGAAGGCCTTGCCGACCAGCGCCGCCTCGTTTTCGCCGCTGCTTTCGCGAGCCAGGCCGAGACGCTCCTTGTAGGAAAGCCGTTCCTTGAACTTGAGCGGGTCGGTGGAGGTCAGCCCGGCGAGAAACTCCTCGAATGAATCCGGATCAACGAGCTGGCGGATGCGGGTGCGGGCGGAGATGCGATGGTGGTGGTCGCATTCCGGGCAGACATGGAGATTCTCCTCCAGGGCCCGCTGGTAGATCGTGGCCTGGCACTTGGGGCACGGATTCCAGAGCCCTTTCGGCACGTCCACCCGGGTCTGCGGGGCGGGGGCGCCGTTGCCCGACGCCGGAATGCTGGGAAGCTGGTCCGCCAAGTCTTCACTCCATGAAAAAGGCCCGCCGCCGGGGCGGAGGCGGGCTGGAATAGCCGTAATCTAGGCGATTTCCTCGTGGAAGTCCATCGCTGCCACCCGCACCGGTCAGAGCCCCAATGCCGCGCGGATCGCCCGCCACAGGTCGCCGACGCCGGTGCGGATGGGGTCGGCCGTGGGCAGTCCGGTGTCGTCCTGGATGCGCCGGATGGCGGTTTCGGCGTCCGCCGGGGTCATCTCCACCGTGTTCAGGGCGATGGCGACCACCTTGCCCGGATGGAGTGGGGCCAGCAGCCGCTCGTAAAGTGCGATCTGGTCGGCGAGCGGGGCGATGGGGCAGTCCGCCCAGCCGTTGTGCAGCGTGCGCGTCGGGCAGTGGCACATCACCATGGCGTCGGGACAGGCCCCGTGGACCAGCGAGCAGGTCACCCCTGAGTAGCCGGGGTGCTCGATCGATCCCTGGCCCTCCACGAAGCAGACCGGCTTGTCGGCCACCCGCTCGATCATCAGCTCGACGGCGCCGGCGGTGAAGTCCGACAGCACGTGGTCGATGGCCAGCCCCCAGCCGTCGATCATGATGCCGGTCTGCCCGGTGGGGACGAAGGCGGCATCGACACCGGCGTCGCGGGCGGCGCGGCGCAGTTCCAGGGCGGTGACCATCTTGCCGACGTTGCAGTCGGTGCCGACGGTGAGCACGCGCCTGACCGGCATCTGCCGCGCCCGGCCGCGGGCGACGTGGGTGCAGCCGGTGGCGTCGCGGACATCGTGCAGCTTCGCTCCATGCCGGGCGGCCAGCTCGGCGAGCTCGGGATCGTCGTTGAGCATCACGTGCAGCCCGTTGATGATCGAGATCCCGGCGCGGAGAGCGTCGGCGATGTGGGCCCGCATGACCGGTGGAAGCTGGCCGCCGGTGGGGGCGATGCCCACCAGCAGGGCATCGGGCGACGTTGCCAGCGCCGCGGCGACGCTGCGGAAGATCGGCAGCGGGCTCAGGCCGGCCACCAGCTCGGACAGCGGCTTGTCCGGCGCGGCGGAATCGAGCACGCCGACGCAGTCCGCGGGACGGTAGCGGATCACCGAGCAGGCTGTCTTGGCGCTGAACACGCCCAGGTGGCCCTCGGTCATGATCAGCATCCGGTGGTAGGGAAGTTCGTGCAGCATGGGTGGTGAGAATACCGCCGGGCCCCGCGGCAAGGCAAAGCGCCGCGGCTATTCATACCTGGGCTTGTGCGGCTCGATGTCCTCGCACCAGGCGTCGATGCCGCCGGCGAGGATCTTCAGATGGGCGAAGCCGGCGTCCTTGAGCACCTCCATCGCCTCCATGCTGCGGTCGCCGCGATGGCAGTAGATGACCACCGGCTTGTCCCGCCAGGGCTCCAGGGATTCGAGCCGGCCGGGCAACGCCTTGTGCGGGATGAGCTTGGCCCCGTCGATGTGGGCGATGGAGTACTCGCCCAGGTCGCGGACGTCGAGAACGAGCATGTCCTCGCCGGCGTCGAGACGCTGTTTCAACTGCTCCGGTGAGACTTCGAATCCAAGCAGCATGGGTGATCCCGTAGCGGGTGTTTGCCGGCGCATCACAGCGCGGTCACGCCGGATGGCGTCATCAAGCCGAGCTGCGCACCGCATCATAGACCGCCGCCGCATTGTAGCTGCTGCGGACGAACGGGCCGGAGGCGACTCCCGGAAAGCCCAGCGACCGGGCCAGCTCGCCGAGCGCGTCGAATTCCTCCGGCGTGTAATAGCGGGCCACCGGCGCATGTGCCGGCGTCGGCTGAAGGTACTGACCCAGCGTGACCACGTCGCATTCGTGGGCGCGAAGATCGATCAGCGCCTGGCGGATTTCCTCGTCCGTTTCGCCCAGCCCGACCATCAACCCGCTCTTGGTGGGCATGTCCGGCCTGAGCGACTTGACCATCCGAAGCACCTCCAGCGAGCGGCGGTACCTGCCCTGCGGGCGCACGATCGGCGTGATCCGCTCGACCGTTTCCAGGTTGTGGTTGAACACGTCCGGGCCGGCATCAACGACCGTGGCGATGCACTCCCGGCGGGCGTGAAAGTCGGCCGGCAGCACCTCGATCGTCGCCTCGGGCATGCGCTCGCGCACGGCGCGGATGCAGGCGGCGAACTGGGCGACACCTTCGTCGGGCAGGTCGTCGCGGGCCACGGCGGTGATGACCACGTGGCGCAGGTCGAGCTCGATGACCGCCGTCGCCAGCCGGTCCGGCTCATCGGCTTCCGGCGGCTCGGGCCTGGCCGTGCTCACGGAGCAGTAGTGGCAGCGGCGGGTGCAGCGGTCGCCCAGGATCATGTAGGTCGCGGTGCGGTGTGACCAGCACTCGGTGAGGTTCGGGCAGCGGGCCTCCTCGCACACGGTGGCGACGCCGCTGGCGCCCACCACGCGGCGGGTCAGCGACATGCCGCCCTCGATGGGCATGGGCCGCTTGAGCCAGGGCGGCAGCCGGCGTCGGGGCTGCTCGGCGGGAAGAACGGTCAGGGATGTCACGGAACCTCCGGCGGTCAGGGGGTCAGAATCCAGCGAGCCATTGTAGGTAACCGACCGTGGGAGGGTCAAAGGCTGGAGCTTCCCGTCGCGTGAGGCCCCCCGCAGGGTGTGGCGGTAAAGGAAGAGGCCGTCAGTTTCGCGGGAAGCTGACGGCCTCGAAGGCTCACGACAGTGGCCTGGCGACCATCAGACGACGCGTCTGCGCCGCAGCAGGGTGGTGAGTCCGCCCATGGCCAGCAGAGCCAGGGAAGCGGGCTCGGGCACCAGGTTGACGACCAGGTTGTCCATCGCGTAGCTGCGGAACTCGGGCGAGTTCTGGTCCTTGTTCTTGAGCTGGATGGTCATGCGGAGAATCACTTCGCCGCTGGTGACGTTGATGGTGGTGCCGAGGGTCCCACCGTATTGCGTCATGTTCCAGGATTTCCAGTCTCCGTTGGGGATGTCCGCGGTGTTCCACTGCGTCCCGAACAGGGCTGTGGGCAGACCGGCCGGAACGTCCCAGGAGAGCCCCTTCCACGGACCGGTCGGCGCGTTGTGAGGCGCCTGGGTGCCGTAGGCCATCTGAGTGGCGTCACCGATGTACATCGCGTAGCCCTGGCCGTAAGGCTGAGCCACGTTGCTCCAGTACATCTGGGCGTCAAGGCTGATATTGAACGTGTAGACGCCGTTGGGCACGGCCATGTGGTAGTCGAGGTAGAGTTCCTCGTTGTCGCCGCCGGCCCAGGTGCTGCCGTCGCCGGACACGCCGCGCTCGTACCAGATACCGCCGGCGGTGCGGGCGGCGTTATTCTGAAGGCGGGCATCACCCGCGGGGAATTGCACTGCCGGCGTACCCGGATTGGGCACCCCTTCGACCGACCAGTTGGCGTTGGGCCAGCCGGCGTCGAAGTTCTCGGTGAAAGTGATGGCCATGGCCGGGGCTGACAGCAGCCCGGCGACAACCATCGAAAGCATCGTTCTCATTCTATGTCTCCCTGCAAAACGACATCATGTAGCAGGGCCTTTGGCCCTGGTGTAACTCGTGCGCTGAATTCAGCTCAGACGACCCGACGGCGGCGGCGCAGGGCGGCCAGCCCGCCGAGAGCCAGCAGGCCCAGGGACGCGGGCTCGGGCACCAGGTTGATGACCAGGTTGTCCAGGGCGTAGCTGCGGAACTCGGGCGAATTCTGATCCTTGTTCTTCAGGCGGATGGTGTAGCGGAAGATGACCTCACCGCTGGTGACGTTCAGCGTGTTGTTGAGCGTGGTGCTGAACTGGTTGAAATTCCAGCTCACCCATTCGCCGTTGTTGATCCCGGAGGTGCCCTTGTTCCACTTGGTGCCGGTCAGCGCGGTCGGCGGGGGGGCCGGCGGGCTGTGGCTGAAGCCCTTCCACGGTCCGGTGGGCGGGTTGTGAGGCGCCTGGGTGCCGTAGGCCATCTGGGTGGCATCACCCATGTACATCGCGTAACCCTGGCCGAAGTCCTGGGCAATCGTGGACCAGTACAACTGCACGTCCAGGGCGACGTTGAAGGTGTAGACGCCGTTGGGCACGGTCATGTGGTAGTCGAGGTAGAGTTCCTCGTTGTCGCCGCCGACCCAGGTGCTGCCGTCGCCGGACACGCCGCGCTCGTACCAGATGCCGCCGGCGGTGCGGGCGGCGTTGTTCTGAAGGCGGGCATCGCCCGCGGGGAACTGCACTGCCGGCGTACCCGGATTGGGCACCCCTTCGACCGACCAGTTGGCGTTGGGCCAGCCGGCGTCGAAGTTCTCGGTGAAGCTAATGGCCATGGCCGGAGCGGTTAGCAGGCCGGCGACCACCAGTGAGCATAGATGTTTCATCCTCTTTCTCCTTCTCAGAAAAGCGGAAACCAATAAGCCATCTCGACGCGAGACGGTCGGGAAACCATTCTGCCGGATGTGAAGGGGAGTGTATGGAAACCGCACGCGCGGTTCGTCCTCCCTCCAGTAAGCAGCCCGTGTCATCTCCCGGTGCACCGATCGATCAAACGATCAGCGTCCCTGCACCCGACATGGACATGAGCAGCATCTCCTCTGGCAGACGCCATGATACCACTTCTTGATACCGCGTGATACAAAAATCCACAAAAAGAACCCCTTTGCCGTCGATTGGTGAGAAAAATCCAGTCTCGGGCCAGCTTCACTGATATTTCATCAGCTATGCGGATACCCGGGGGGGCGGTCGGGTACGGAGCCGATGGTCCTCAGCGGCTCACCAGGGAGTGGAGATGCTCGATCCGGGCGGCCAGCCGGCGATCGGCGGCTTCCGCGGCGTGAAGCATCGCCAGGAGTGCCTGCCGGCCTGGCCGGGTGGCGAAATGCTCCTGGACCTGCCGTTCATCGCCTGATACCTCTAATGCCCGCCGCAGATCCGCGCATGCCTCGATGGCGTTGGCGACCTGCTCAGCGCTCCCGTCGCCGAAGGACGCGCGGTGTTTGCCCAGGAACCGCTCCGCGCCGGCCCGGGCGGCGGTGATGAACTCGGCGTTCTGGCGATGATCGTTCCAGGCATCATCCACCGCCGGGTCGCCGAACTCGCCGTGCTCCAGCCAGGCCTCCCAGGCGTCGAAGGCGGAAGGTCCGGTCACCAGCGGGGGCGGACCCTTGGCCAGGCCGTGGCCGCCGGCCAGCACGGCCCGGTTCATGTAGCCGTCGGCGTGTTTCATGGCCATGGCCCGCAGCGCGTCGCGCGGCGGGGCACAGGGCTCGCATCGTTCGACGACGTAGCACTGCATCGCGGGATTGACGTGGGCGACGGGCTGCCCGTTGCCCCACAGCGTCGTGCCCACGAAGTTCTCGCCGGCGGCGCCGGTGATGACCCCCCAGAACGGCCAGCGAAAGCCCTCCCACCCCTGCCAGGCGAGCACCGGCTGCCCGTTCTCAAGGGCCCGGAGGATGAGCGGCTTGTAGCTCAGCTCGAAGTGCTGCGGAAACTCGTCCGCGAAGACCATGTCGATACCGACATCCGGCGGATGCAGATCGCGCAGCTCGAAGCCGAACAGGGTCGCCGCGGGGATCAGGAAGGCGTCGCGACCATAGGTCTGCCACCAGCCGGGGCGCTTCTCGCGGGTGGTCGAGCAGGCGGTGAAGCTGACCCCCAGCGCAGCGCAGAGGTCGTCGTAGTCAAGCTCTGCCCCGGCATCGCGGCCGACGGCGCGCAAGGCCAGGGCCAGCGATTCCAGTTCTCCCGGCTGTTCCTGGATCACGATGTTGTCGAGCGGCATGGCGGCATTGAACCGTCCTTTCGGGGCGATGGCAAGGGGTCCGTCACACTTCCGGTGGTGGTGGCAGGGCAATCGCATCTAAAAATGGAACGCGATTCCTGGTTCGCAAACGCGGTCCTGTCCAGATGACGGAATGCGGATTCACGTGTCCAAGCCACGTTCCTGAATGCGCCAGGCGGGGCGGGCGATTTAGCACTACAGCGCAAGGTCATCCGTTTTGGGC
>CAYVVX010000291.1:0-2026 GCA_964455315.1 uncultured Planctomycetales bacterium
AGCCGCAGATCGACCGCGCTGTCATCCTCCACCGGTCTGGCAAACGCACCCGGCATCCTTTACTCCCGCAGGGTGGGCCGTGCCCACCAGTCGCCGGCTCTTACTGTCTCACTTTCCCTCACGGCATCACCCGGAATACCAGCGCATACTGCTGGGCAATGCTGCGATTCGTGAACAGGGCTCCCATGCGCCCGCTCGTGTATCGCCAGTTCATCAGGATGGCCCGGGCATGATCCTGGTTCCGCAGCGTGTAGCCGTACGTCCGCCCATCCGCCACCTTCTCATCCAGCGTCCGTTCGAAGGCGTTCAGATCGCTGTCGGCCGCCGCCCGCAGTTCGATCTGCCAGATGTCCGTCCGCCCGCGCAGGCCCAGGTAGCGATGCCACTCGCCATCCACACCGTTGAAGCCGAGCGCCTGCGTCTTGCGCTCGAATCCGCCGCTGAGCACCTGGATCATCCGCCCGTCAAAATCGTCCACCAGCGAGTTGCTGAACCCGAAGTCGAGATCCGCGAACGCGGCATAACTGTCCGTCACCAGGCCGGCCATCAGGGCACCTCCGGCTCATTGGGATGCCGCCCGGCCACCGGCTCGGGAGCATTCACATACACGTCGCCGTGATGATGATGGACATAGAGGCGGCTGCCCGACTGTAACAGCGGCCGTCCGTCGATATCATCCATCCCGCGGCTCTTGAAACTCTCCGGGGTCAGCTCCGGATCCAGCGCCTCCAGGTTGGGAGAACTGTCGACCCGCGGGATGCCCTTGGTGACGACGTACAGGAAGCCGTCCTGCCCGCGAACGATCGGATTGCCGTCCTGCATGTAATACGGGCCCTTGCGGCCACCGCCGGCGAGTTCACGGCGATACCGCTCCCGATCCAGCGGGTACTTCTCCAGCATCTGCTCGGTGTTCCACGGGCCCGTGATCAGACGCGGGAAGAAGGCATACCGCATCCACGTCTCACTGCCCGGCATGTGCGACGGGATCGGTTCATCGGATGTCCACATCGCCGATCGGCGGGCGGCGGCGGCATCCAGTTCCGGGATGCCCGTCGTGATATGCCGATCCAGCATCTCGCGGTAAACCTCGCGATCCGCGCCGACGGCCACCCGGCCGCCGCCGGTCAGCCGGGCCTTCTCCGACCACGACAGGGCGTCGTAGCGGCGCATCTCCTCGTCGATGATCTTGTCCCGGATCGCCGCGGGCTCCATGCCCACGAACCGGCCATAGTCGATCTCGGCCCGCACCCGCCGCTCGATCGCCAGGTTGGAATGCGTGAACCCCTCCACGAACCGCTGATAGCCAGCGAGATCGGTTCTGGAGATCGCCTGCATGGCCCCGCGATACACTTCCAGCGCCGCTGGAGCGAACAGCTTGGTCAACTGCTCGCGCTCGCGCGAATCCTTGAAGATCTTTTCCCGCTTGTCCTGCTGGCTCGGGTCGTTGAAGATCTGCCCCAGCACATCCAGCATCTGATTGGGGGACAACTGCCGCCAGTCCACGCCGCTGTACTCGGTCACATACTCGCGGGCTTCATTGCTCGACACCTGCCGGAACACCTGCCGCAGCAGCTCCGCCGCCGCGTCATCACTGGCGCCGGACACCGCCCGGGCCTGGGCCGTCCGGGCCATGGCCTCCTGAGGCGTCGCGCCCGCCACCAGCATGGGCACGCCGCCGCGCACGGTGGCTGCGCCGAACGCGCCGCCCTTCTGCGTCGCGGAGAACTTGACCGTGGCATCCAGCTCGGCCAGCAGCTTGCGGGCCTGCTGCGGCGTGCGAACGCCGGACGTGAACAGGAACTCCGAGATCGCCCCCGCCTCCTCCGGGCTGCCGCCGGTCCGGCCGATGAAACCGGCCACCTCCTGGGCGATGCCGAACTGCACGGTTTCAGGCATCAGGGCGAAGTTGCCATAGGCGGCCTGGGCCACGCCGCCGGCCACCTTGAAGTTGGCCAGGCCGCCGGCCCGCAGCATGGCCAGGCTGATGGTCGCCGCCCGCCGCTGACCCGCCTGGGACACATCGCCC
>CAYVVX010000291.1:2036-6982 GCA_964455315.1 uncultured Planctomycetales bacterium
ATCGGCCAGCGGCAGAACCGCTTCGCCGACCCCCCCCCCGGTCTGCAGATCCTC
Source organism: uncultured Planctomycetales bacterium (assembly GCA_964455315.1). Classification (GTDB taxonomy): domain Bacteria; phylum Planctomycetota; class Phycisphaerae; order UBA1845; family PWPN01; genus CAYVVX01. The sequence goes on from CAYVVX010000291.1 coordinate 2,091, forward strand.
CTGCTGCAGCTTGCGCCAACGCTCCATGGAGGCGATCGCATCCTCAATGGCCCGGCGGGCGACGGCCATGCCGGCGGTGATGCTCGCAAACCCGGCCACCGCCTTGACCGTGGACATGGCCACCGAATCCAGCGATTTGCCGAACCCCTCGAACGAGCCGGTCGCCGCCTTGCCCTCCCGCGCCGCTCGACCCGCCGCCAGGGCCACCTCGCGCTGATGCTCGGTCATGCGCACCATGGCCCGGACGAACTGATCGTCGCGTGCGTCGAACTGGTATGTGACTGTCGCGTCAGGCACCGCACCGCTCCAGCATGATCAGATCAGCGACCGTCGGCCGATACGCGGGATCCAGACCGCTCACCCATCTCCGCCAGGTCATCAGCCGCCCGATGGGCTTTTTTTTTCCGCCGCCTCACCCATGGCTGCAAAGCCGGGCAGATCGATCGCCGCCCGGGCCACGTTCATGATCACGTCGGTGTCCAGGATTCTCAGCCAGCTCACCTCCGGCTCGGCCACCGCATACTGCATCCCCAGCACCGCGCAGCAGAACGGCCACAGATCCGTGAAGGCCAGCGACTCGTCCATCACGAACGCATCCCAGACCTTCAGGGCCATCTGCCACAGATCCATGCATCGCGGCACGATATCGCCCACCAGCACATCGGACGCATCTTTCCGCATGCTCACCGGCAGCCGGGTCTGGCCGGCACAATCCCGCACCACCGGCACGTGCCACACCCTGCCGTCGGACAGGGTCACATCATGCCCGTGCAGGATCGCCTCGCGCTGCAGTTGTGCCGGCCCGATCTCCTCCACGCCGCACAGCCACTGCGTGCCGACCTGCTCCCATCGCTGCTGGTCCGCCTGATAGCGCGGCTGCACCGATGTCCGGGCCACGATCAGGCCGCGGCCGCCGTCCGGCCCGCTCAACACCTCGCCGGCCCCCTTGCCCAAACGCCGCGAACCGAGTCTGTCCGCCAGGCCGCTCTCTCGCAGCACCTGTTCCGCCGCTGCCGACCACTGGGACATGGTTCGGCCGGGCAGCCAATACAGGAAGTCACCCATGCGTCACCCTCAACTGATCGCCACTCCGTTGCCGACCACCAGAATCGCATCCGACCCGTTGGACACCGGCGTAATCACCACCTGCCCCTGCGAGTCGTTGCCGTTGGTAAAGTTCGCCCGCACCACGTTGATCTTGCCGGCCGCGATGCCGACGGACAGATGACTGGTGGTGGCATTGGCCACGTTGGCCGCCCCGTTGCTCTTGGCCCGCAGAAAGACCAGCGAATCCGTCGCCCCCTGGGCCGTGCCGGCGCTGCCGATGGCATTCAGGGCCGCGATCGGATCCAGCACGTCAATGGTGATCCGCGGCCTCCGCTGCCGGATATGCGTGCGGGTGGGGAACACGTCGCCGTCCGAGTACGTCTTAGGCAGCACAATCCCCGGCTCGATGCGGACGCGCTGCACACCGGGCAGGGCACTGCCGTTGATCGACACCGGCCCCAATGTGAACTCCTGGCTCATGGCCGGCGTCCCGGCGAGGCTCTGGTTGTACGCCAGGGCGATGGGCGCGTTGGTCCCATCCCAGTAGGACACCGCCCGCACCCGGGCCATCGCCGGCTGGCCCTGCGACGCCTCGATCGCATCAATGATGCATTGGCCCACCTGGATGGTGGTCTTCGCGTGATCGCCGGTTCCCGCCCGGGCACCGCCCGCCGCGTCCTTCATGCAGAAGAACACCGCGTTGCCGCCGCTGATGGCCGCGCCGTTGATCAGCGACACCACGCCCAGCAGCTCGCCGATGTGATGGGTCGAAAACGGGATCTCCGGCCCCTGCTGGTACAGCGACACGTGCCGCGGATCGACCTCGCCATCGCCGTGGGACACCACGTCATTGACGTCCAGGTCGATCGCCTGCTCCTGCGTGCCGTCGATCAGCGTGCCGCCAATGGATGCCGCGTACGGATACCACAGGTCCATGACTTCGCTCCTATGCGATGCGCTCTTCCTGCACCGAGCGCTCCACCAGGTGATCCAGCACCCGTCCGTTGAGCCGCCGGGCGATCTCCATTGCCTCGTCCTGGCTCATCCGGGTGATCTCATCCGCCTTGTCGGAAGCCCCGTAAACCGTGCGGAACTGCCACAGGTAACGCGGCCCGCGCAGGTGGCCGCGGCCGCCCTTGCGGGTCGACCGGGCCCGGATGCTCGACGTCACTTCGCGACGCAGGTTGCCGCTGAACACCAGGTCGATGTCGTGGCCCTTCTGCCGCATCTTCCGCCGCCGATACCTGCTCGTTCGCGGAGCGTACGCGTAGCGGGACCGGGCCACCGTTTCGAAATGTTCCGGGCACATCCTGCGATGCCAGTACAGCACCATCTCGTCATAGATGCCCGGAAGCACCTTGATCAGCTCACGACGGGGCGTGTCATCGCCGACCGTGAAAGTCAGCAGATGCCGCGTGTTCACCGACCGCACCTTGACGCTCGCGATCATCGGCCCTCCAGCACCAGCAGGCACCAGTAGAAGTCGCTCTCGGTCTCGTGATGGCGCTCACGCAGGCGTTCCGGCGTCTGCATGAACTTGACGTTGGTCGGCACGAAGTGGTCGCCGCCGGCCGCCAGGACGCCCATCTGATCCTTGATCTGGCCCACCGGGTTGCAGAAGGACAGGTACGCCTCGTACTCGTCCTCGTGCGTCACCGGGGCCTGCAGCATGACCAGCACGCTCAGCCGCTCGCCCCATCCGTCGGAGGCAATCTGCGGAAACGACAACTCGTCCGGCAGAAGCACCACCGCGAACGGCCCCACCGGGTCGGTCGCCCGCGGCGTGAACACCGCCTCCAGCGCCCCGGCCCGGTCGGCCGCGCCCACCCACGTGCGGAACGCGGCACAGTCGGCCAGCAGGTTCCGCACGTTGTCGACGGCCAGGCTCAGACTGCCCGCGGGGGTCACCGCCATCGCGCACCTCTAAAACCGGATCGCCGACCCGTCCACGTCATGCGTGGCCGGTGCCGAGTCCCCGTCATCCGCCGGGGGCAGCTCCTCGGCCTTCGCGTCGGCCCGCGGATCCGCGGGCAGCTCCGTCTCGCCGCGCACCAGCCGCCCGATCAGCTCGGCCGCGCCGGGATCCGGCGCCACCGTCAGCACGTCGCTGTTCCGCCCGCCGGGTCCGGCCGCCGTGCCGATCTCGGGCATGCCGTTGTCGACCGACACGGGATGCACCCGGTTCAGCCCGCGGCCGCACCGCACGCGCTGCCCGGGGGCGATCTCCTCGCCGGCCTCCTTGCGGCACAGCCAGTGGCCGTTCCGGTAGACGAACACCACCGCCCTGCAGGGCGGCTCCTGTGGCCTGTTCATGATCACCTCGCTATCGCTTCATTCCCCAGCCCTGCATGCTCTTGGTCACGCTCACCGTCCGCACCAGGTGCAGCTCCCACTGCCCGCCGACCGGTCCCACCAGCCGCTCGACCTGCCACCGCTCGCCGTTGATGTCCACCCGCAGCCCGTCGTCGATCGCGATCAGCCCGCTGTCCGCGTCATAGGCCAGCCACCCGGTCGCCCGCCGCATCATCGCCTCGCCGTCGGCGTAGTCGGCCGGTGCCTGCTGCTCAAACTCCACCACCATGACCCGCGTGACCGCCGGCCCGTTCTCCGGGTACAGCGTCACGCTCCGGCCATGGTGCTGCTGCAGCGCTTCCATCTGCGTGGCCTGCATGAGGTCATCGAACGCGGTCATGGGCCATCCAAGTAACGGCGGCGGAACGGTGGGCCCGGGGTGAAAGCCGCACCGCCCGCCGCCGGCTGTCGTTGTCAGATAGTGGTCACGTTGCTGAGCAGGTGCCCCATCTCGGTGTACATCACCTTCTCGCCCACGTCGTGACGCACGCGGATGATCTTGGAACGGCTCTGCTCCTCGCGGTACTCCTCGATCGCCCCGCCGATGACGCTGCCGTCCTCGTCCCAGTGGAAGGTCCGGGCGATGCACGGCTCGCGCACGTCGCGGGTGTCGGCCGTCTTGCACACCATGGCGTACTCGTCCGACCAGATCTGGCTGATGGCCGCGTCTGCACCCTCGTTGGCGGTGTTCTGGGCGCCGCCGGCCACCCGGATCTTGGGCAGATCGAACACCGCCGAGAGCATGGCCAGGGTCACGTCGGTGGCCTTGATCCCCGAGCCCGCCCCGCTGGCCGAGATCCGGTTGAGGATCTGCGTGCACTGGCGCAGGTTGCGGAACTGCAGCCGGTTGACGATCAGCGTGTCCGGCCAGATGCCAGAGTTGGCCCACACCTTGCGCACCGCCGCCTCGACGTCGTTGATCGGCACCGCGTTGGAGGCATCGTCCCACTCGTGGGTGATGCCGGTGGCCAGGTCGGACCCCGTCCACCGGGTCGGATCGTAGAACAGCGCCGCACAGCGGACCTCCTGGGCCCGCAGCACCGCGTCGTACGCCCGGGCCGCGGCAAACTCCTCCGCGTCCAGGTACTCGCGGTACATGGTCGCCTCGCGATCGTCCACCGGCTCCTCCTCGCCGCGCTCGAGGGTCTGGTAGGTGTCCGGCACGAACTTCCAATGCCGCCGGTTGTAGCCGGCCCCGGGGGCCCGATCGACCTGCGGGTGCTGCAGCAACTGCGCGAGCGGGATCCGCCCGAAGTTGCCGGCCTGCTTGGCCACCTCCAGCACCGGGGCCACCTGCAGGCCGATGAAGCCCTGGCGATCCATGGCCAGGTTGAACTCCACCAGTGAACCGGCCAGGTCCGGTCGCTGCGTCGCCAATGAACTTGAAGGGGAAGGCATGTCACGTTCCTTTCATGAAGCGACCGGACAGCTCGGTCGTCAGGTTCACTCACTCACACACACCATCGCATGATCACCAGCCGCCAGTTCCCAGC
>CAYVVX010000292.1:0-6975 GCA_964455315.1 uncultured Planctomycetales bacterium
CATCAGCGCCAGCAGCAGCCCGATGAACAGGCAGTGCACCAGGAAGATCTGCCGGTTGAGCAGCGAGAGCCGGGTCAGCTCTTCCTTCCAGTGAAACCGCCGCGGGAAGGTGACGTGCAGGGCGGCCAAAGCCAGCAGCAGCACGCCGGCGATCTTGAGATGGATATCCGGCGTCATCGCGGTTTCCTCAGCATGAAGCTTCGCACCAGCGGCGTGAAGGACTCCTCGGCCTCGACGATCAGTCCCGCGTGCCGGGTGAGCCGGCGCCACTCGCCGCGCGGGTAGAAGTGCAGGCAGCCCGGCCCGAAGGCGATGGCGGCGGAGTTCGCCGAAGAACCGCTCGCGTCCGGGGCGGTCGCGGATCTCGTGGGCCGCGAACAGCAGGAAGACCGTGTCGCAGGCGGACGCGAGCATGGGCAGTCCGTCGATCTTCGCCGGCGCGGCCGGGATCGTAAAGGGGGATAGGAGTCTTGCCCGGGCGATGGCCGGTTCGGTCATGGCGATGGGATCGTAGATGTCGAGCACCTCGCCGCGGGCGTCCGGGATGAGCCGCCGCAGCGTGGGGCTGGATTCATCCAGGCCGGCATGGATCAGCACCCAATGGCGGGGCAAGGTCGGCAGCCGTCGCAGGAGCCACGTCCAGTCGTAGATCCCGCTGCGGTCGTAGACCCAGTGGGATGCCAGCAGCGAGGCGACCGTCCAGTACAGCGTCAGCGTTGCCGCGATCATGCCGATGGTTCGCAGCCACGCGGGCGCGGGCAGCAGCGTCGCCGCGGCGAGGGTGACCAGGCTGCCGATGAAAGCCACCGCATAGAAGGTGCGGTTGAAACGCAGGATGTTGATCATCCCGCGGAATCGGTCGGTGCGGTCGAGCCTGGGGGCGATGCTGCTCATGCGCTCACCTCCGCGAGCGGGTACCGCCGCCCGCGCTGCCAGCGGTAGGGGACGTCGGCCACGTGAAACGCGCTCGCGAGCACCGGCGTTACTCCGGCGAACGCCGGTTGCTCGAAGAAGCGGTTGCACGGCACCTCCGCACGGACGATCCGCGGGTGCCAGTCATCGCGCAGGCCCTGGACGACCACCAGCGCGTGCGTCTCCGGTTCGTAACTGAATGTGTACGGCAGCGGCCCGGCGAAGCGGCGGGCTTCGCGGTCGTCGCGGAACGGAGAACCGGGCGGCAGGGGCGTGTCGGCCTCGACCCCGGACAGATCGGCGATGACGCGAAGGTCGAGATCGCCGGCTTCATTGCGGGCGACGACTTCCAGCTCATCGCCCCGATGCTCCATGTGCACGTCGGCGGTGTGATAGTTGTAGTGGGTCAGGAGATTGCCGAAGAACGCCATCGTCCGCCGGTCGGTCAGGCTGCGCAGGATGCGCAGGCCGCGCATGGTCCGTTCGCCGTTGCCGGTCTGGGTGCGGGCGAAGACGCGGTAGCCGCACAGAAGGAAATTCTGCCCCAGCCACGCCGGAGCGGGCACCGGGCGAAGCCCTTCGGTCTGCACCATGGCGATGGCGACAAAGCCGTTCCCGCGCAGCTCGTCCACGACGAGCCCCGGCGGCATGAGCGGGGCCAGCGTTTCGGCGGGCAGGGCGTAGGTCAGCACCAGGCACTCACGCAGATGGGCCACGACGGGCATGGGATGTCGTTTCAGCAGGTGGAGCATAGGAGTGGCTCCTGCTGTGTGTCGCCGGTCGTGGCCGGGATGCGATACAGCTCGATCCCGCCCCAGAGCATGGATCGATCTTCCGCGGCCAGTTCCCCCGCGCGTTCATCCACCGGTTCCAGCAGCGTGCGATGAAGGACCACCGCGCCGGGCGCGGCCGCGTGTCGGATGGCCGCTGCGAGCCGGTGCCGGTAGGCGTCGGTGGCCCCATCCAGGATGTTGGACAGGGTGAAGGCGTCGAAGCTGCCCGGCGGGCATGTCTCGAGATAGCCGGCGGCGTCACCACGGGCGACGATCGGCTGATGAACCGGCAGCGCGAGTGCGGTATCACGGTGGGGAGGCTCCTCTCCGAGCAGGAGCCGCCACGCGTAGGGATTGTCCCGGTTCGGATGCGTCCGCCAGCCGCGCGCCAGCCGTTGCCTGAGGATGCGATCCATGCGCGGCGGGAGCAGATCGACGAACGGCGGGGCGTAGAACCGCCGAAGGACGCGCGGGTGCGTCAGCATGGTCAGTGCCCCGCGCATCACGCACGTGTCCAACTGCCAACGCCAGAAGCGACCCTGCGCCTCCGGATCGCTCATCGACAGGAACGCATGCAGCATCGGGCGGCGGTACCCGGCCAGCGTTGCGACGCGCCGTAACCTCCGCATCAGGCCATCCACCCGGCCGTCGCGGGTCTGTGCCCCCGCGAGGCGGGCGCGAAGGTAGTCCACCTGCGCCGGGTTGATGTCCACCGCGGTGACCCGATGTCCGAGTGAGGCCAGGGCCAGCGCCGTGCAGCCCGCGGACCCGATGCAGAAGACGCGGGAACGCGCCGGGAACAGCCGTGCCTCGACGCTCCAGTCCTCGTGCATGCGGCCAAAGAGAAGCTGCGGGTGCTGATCACGGCCATCGAGGCGGCCGGTTGCCCAGGCGGTGGGGGGGCGGTCAGGCATGATGCTCCTCCCGATCGGGGGCCAGCGTCCAGATGAGCAGAACGAGGCACAGGTTGCCGAGCACCATGCCGGCCGGGTCGGCGATCCGGTCGCCGGCGAAGAAGATTCCGCCGAAGTTCATGGCCGCCAGAAGCTGGGTCTGGACCCAGGCGGCGGTTCGCGGGCGCCAGGCGGCGAGCACCCACGCCGCCAGCAGCACTTCCACGGCGCCGATCAGGGGCGTGATCCAGGCGGCGTACGTCGCCCACCCCGGAACCGAGGCGACGATGTCCGTATGGTGATCGGAGGGTTGCAGAAGCTTGAGCCAGAGCCCGTTGTAGATCCAGACCGCGGCGATGCAGGCCCGGCTCGCGAGCTGGATTGGCTGGATGAGCCCGCCTGCGGTCGGCGTGGCAGTCCGGGAACGGTTGGCGATGGGTAAGGCGGTTGCCATCAGCGTTTGACCTCGCACGTCCCGCCCAGGCAGTGCCTCCGGGCGGCGATCCAGCGGTAGCCTCTGCGAAGAACCCACTTGATGCCCGGGATCCGCGCCGCCAGCCACAACGGCCAGGCGTACCAGACCCGTCCGGCCAGGTAGACGGCCGCATCGGCCCCGCCGAACGTGCGCCCGTCGGGCAGTCGCAGCACCATCTCATCACGCGGCTCGTCCGGCTCCATCGGCGCGGTGCCGAAACCCCGCTTCCACAGCGGCTTCTCGATCCATCGCATCGTGGACAGGCAGAAGCCGCAGTCGCCGTCGTAGTACAGGCAACCTCTCGGGGCTTGCGGTCCGGGATTGGTGTGTGTGGCCGTCATGATGAAACCTACCCCGCGATGCCCAGCATCTTGATCACCTTGTCGCCCAGCCGGACGAACTTGATCATCGCCCCCGTCGGCAGGTGGCGGATCTGCTCGTACCAGCGGCTCATCGTCTCCATGAAATCGAGCATCCCCTGAAGCCGCTGTTTCGCGGCCGCCTGGTCCTTGCCCTGCCGGGCCATCTCAGCCACGCAGTCGCGGAGCACCTGGATGCTGGGGTCCACCTCGCGCCGCTTGCGCTCGTCGAGGATGACCTGGAACATCTCCCAGACGTCCTTCATGGACTCGAAGTGGTCGCGGCGGTCGCCCAGCACGTGGACCACCCTGATGATGCCCCAGGCCTGCAGCTCGCGCAGGCTGGTGCTCACGTTGGAGCGGGCCACCTTGAGCGTCTCGGCGATCTCCTCGGCGTGCAGCGGGTCCGGCGAGACGTAGAGCAGGGCATGCACCTGGGCGACGGTGCGGTTGACGCCCCAGCGGGTGCCCATCTCGCCCCAGTGAAGGATGAATCGTTCGATGGCGGGTGTCAGCATCATGGCCAGTTCCTTCTGTTGTTTCTGTCTATACAGAAAATACTGCACGAACGGTCGGAAGTCAAGCCGATTCCGCCGGTTTTTGTGAGGAATCCACGCCCGGGCCTGTTCCGGGCATGAAAAAGGGCGGTCCCGATAACGGGAACCGCCCTTGAGTCTGATCCTGGGGAAGGCTGTCGGATGATCCGCCGGTCAGCCGGCTGCACTCACAGCCACTTGGCCGCGGCCTTCCTGAGCCTGGGAGCGATGTCGGTCTTTTCCCAGGTGAAGCCGTTGCCGGTCCGGCCGAAGTGCCCGTTGCGGGCGGTCTCGCGGTAGATCGGGCGGAGCAGCTTCAGGTGGCTGATGATCTCGGAGGGGCGGAGCGGGAAGTACTCGCGGACCAGCTTCGCGATGGTCGCGTCAGGGATTTTGCCGGTGCCGAAGGTGTCGACGCAGACGCTGACCGGCTCGGCCACGCCGATGGCGTAGGCGAGCTGCACCTCGCACTGATCGGCGAGTTTCGCGGCCACGATGTTCTTGGCGATGTAGCGCCCGGCGTACGTCGCGGAACGGTCCACCTTGCTGGGATCCTTGCCGCTGAAGGCTCCGCCGCCATGCCGGCCGCGGCCGCCGTAGGTGTCCACGATGATCTTGCGGCCGGTCAGGCCGGTGTCGCCGTGCGGGCCGCCGACCACGAAGCGGCCGGTGGGGTTGATGTGGAAGCGGATCCTGTTGTTCCACAGGTCGGCTCGCTCGGACTGGATGACCGGCTTGACCACCTTGTCGATGATCTGCTTGCGGGCGGCGTCGGACATGTTGCCGCTGCGGTCGACGACCTCCTCGGTGTGCTGGGTGGAAACCACCACGGTGTCGATGCGGATCGGCTTGCCGCCTTCGTACTCGACGGTGACCTGGCTCTTGCTGTCCGGGCGGAGCCACTTGAGCTGGCCGTTGTCGCGGACATCGGTGAGCTTTTCGACCAGCCGGTGGGACAGGTGGATGGGCAGCGGCATCAGGGCCCGGGTCTCGTTGCAGGCGAAGCCGAACATGAGCCCCTGGTCGCCGGCGCCCTGCTCGCGCTGCTTGGTCCTGGTGACGCCCTGGCTGATGTCGGCCGACTGGCTGTGGACCGCCCGGACCACCGCGCAACTGCGGTAGTCGAAGCCGATGGTGGGGTCGTCGTAGCCGATCTCCTTGACCGTCCGGCGGGCGGTCTGCTCGATCTCGCCGAGGGCCCGCTCGGCCTTGACGTTGTGCACGGTGACTTCACCGGCCACCATGATCAGCCCGGTGGTGACCAGGGTCTCGAGGGCCACGCGGGCGTGGGGGTCGTGCCGCAGCAGGCTGTCCAGCACCGCGTCGGAAATCTGGTCGCTGACCTTGTCGGGGTGTCCCTGCGAGACGGACTCGGAGGTGAACAGGAAGCGCTGCTCGTTCTTGGCTTTGGCCACGTTGGTTGATCCTTTCTCTCGTCTTGCCGCGCACCGGTCCAATACGGGTGCGATATGGTCCTTGGGAAACTGATGCGAAGTGCCCGCCTCGGTCGCGGTCGACCGGTGAGGCGAATCCTTCAGCATCGACGTTCGGGGCGGGTATCCTAAGGAAAACATGGGGTGTTGACAAGCGGCTCCCGCCACTTGTAACGGACGGTTATCGGGCGGGACCGCAGCCGTTCACGCCTTCGAGAAACCGCTCCAGGTGCCCCCGGTCGAGGAACAGGTCCAGCGCCTGCACGGTCTGCTCGTGATCCATGCCCCAGACGCAGCAGCGGTGGTCGTCCAGCTCGACATCCATCTGGATGATCAGCACGTTGTCGATGGCCAGTGCCGAGGGCAGCTCGCGGAAGAGGACTGCCGACAATCCGTTGACGCCGGGACCGCCGATGGAGATGGTGGGGCAGCGCTGCAGGCATTCGTCGTTCAGGTAGAGTACGTCGGTGATGACCAGCGGGCGATGGACCGAGCCGTCTCCCAGGCGCCGGGAGATTTCCTCGGCCAGCCGGTAGCCCAGCGGGCGGTCCATCCGTTCGGCGCGGAGGGACGCACCCACCACCACCAGGATGACGTGTTCGAGATCCGTCTCGGGCATGGCAAGATTATAGAGGGGTGGTTCGATGAAGCGCACCCGTCCCCCGGAATCCGCGGGACTTGCGGCCGGGGCCGTCGGCGTCTATCCTGCGCCGCGAACGGGAGGTGAACCCCTCCGCGTGTCGCTTCGCGGGCGCTGGTCGCTCATCTCCGCTTGATTTGCAGTTCCGGAGGTCCACTGACCCATGCCTGATCCGCGCCTGGATAAGCTCGCTCGTCTGCTGGTCACCTACTCGGTGGGCGTCAGGAAAGACGATGTTGTCCGCATTTCCGGTTCGACCGTTTGCCTGCCTCTGATTCAGGCCTGCTACCGTGAGGTACTCGCCGCCGGCGGGCATCCGGTCCTGCGCCTCTCCGACGACGCCTGCCTCGACCTGTTCTACCGTCATGCCCGGGCGCACCAGCTCACCTGGCTCAGCCCTTTGGCGAAGCGAGAAATAGAGACCATCAACTGCTCCATCGGCATCTGGGGAGAGGAGAACACCAAGTCGCTGACCCGGGTGGACCCGAAGAAGCAGGCAGCGGTCAGCCAGGCCCGCCGCCCGATCATGGACGTGTTCATGAAGCGCGCCGCCGCGAAGGGCAAGGACAAGCTCCGGTGGACCGGCACGCAGTATCCGTGCCACGCTCCGGCCCAGGATGCGGAGATGTCGCTGGCCGAATACGAGGATTTCGTCTTCGGTGCCGGGCTGCTGCACCTGCCCGATCCGGTTGCCGAGTGGCGGAAAATCAGCGTTCGGCAGAAGCGGGTCTGCGACGCCCTCCAGAAGGCGCGCGAAGTGCGCTTCAAAACGCCGCAAGGCACCGATTTGTCGGTCGGCGTGAAGGGTCGCCGCTGGCTCAACTGCGACGGGCACGAGAACTTTCCCGACGGCGAGGTCTTCACCGGGCCGATTGAGAACGCCACCGAAGGCGTGGTGGCGTACAGCTTCCCGGCCGTGCACGGCGGGCGCGAAGTGCACGATATCCGGCTCAC
>CAYVVX010000293.1:0-6966 GCA_964455315.1 uncultured Planctomycetales bacterium
GGAAGCGGGCGATGCCGTGCACGATGTGAACCACGTAGTCGCCGGGGTTGAGGTCCAGCCAGGACTCCAGCGGCCGCGCCGCGTGCGTGCGACGGATCTTGCGGCGCTGCTGGTAACGGTGGAAGACCTCGTGATGTCCGACCACGGCCAGTCCGCCATCGACCCAGTCGAAGCCGTGATGCATGAGCCCGATGCGCAGGTGCAGCCGCGGAGGCAGCACCCCGAGCGTGCCGATCCACAGCTCCTGGAACCGCTGCTTCTCAGCGTCGTTGTCGCAGTAGAGCAGCACGTCGCGCTGGGCGGCGAGTTCGGCCAGTTCCGTAAGCGCCTCGCTGCTCCTGGTCTCGAAGCGGGTCAGGCTGCGCACGGAGAAGCTGACCGGCGACTCCGCGTCCGCCGAGGGCAGGCCGGACAGGTGCAGGCGGGCGAAGGCGTGTGTCCGTTGGAACATGCGCTCGACGGGTATCATGCCGCGCGGGCCGTTCAGGCGGGTCCAGAAGGTGCGCCCCAGTTCGTGTACCTCGGCCGGCTCGGACAGGGCCACCAGCGTGTCCGCCGGCAGGTAGGAGAGAAAGCTGGTCGCGGCGTCCGCGCGCTTCAGCCAGTCGCGCGGCATGGTCAGCCCGGAGATGCGCAGGTCGTCGAACTCCTCCGTCGAGCGCTGCGTGGACACGTCGAAATGGCGGATGGACTCGATCTGATCGCCGAAAAAGTCCACCCGGATGGGATCGGCCTCGGCCGGGGCCCAGATGTCGAGGATGTCGCCGCGCAGCGCGAAGTCGCCGGGCGATTCGACCTGGTCGAGGCGGGAGTAGCCGCGTTCGACCAGCCAGTCGGCGGCGCGGTGCGGGTCGAGCGCCTGCCCGACGGCCAGGGCGAGCATGGCATCATCGAGGGCTTTGAAACTGGGGACGGCCTGCATGAGGGCCTGCACCGGGGCGATGATGACCGGCGGCGGGGGTTTGGCGGAGCCGCGCTTGTTCAGCCCCGTCGCGTGCGACGGGCCGTGCTGCTCGCGCAGCCACGCGCAGATCCTCAGCCGCTCGGCGTGAATCTCCTCGCTGGCAGCCCCTTCGCCGGGGGCGCCCTCGAAGGCGCTGAGCATCTCGGCGGGCATCGCGCAGAAGAGTTCCAGGTCGTCGCGGGCCTCGTCGGCCTGCTCGAGGTGGGCGGTGATGTAGAGGAGCGGGCGGTTGAGGGCTTTCGCGGCGGTCCCGGCCAGGATGGGCGCGAACGATCCCCACAGACCGTCCGCGGTGACCACCCCCTCCTGCGCGCCGGATTCGGCGGCGGGGCGGAGTTCGCGGATCCGGTCGAGGAGTGCACGAAAGATGCTGTCGCCGGTGAGGCGCTCGCCGACGCTGACCACGGGAGTATGGTAGCGGGAGCGGCGCGAAGTGAGAAGCGGGAGAGCGGAGCGGCGAACCGCTACGCTCCCGTCAGTCCCAGCCACCCCTGAATCACCGGCGGGGCGCTGCCGGTGACGGCTCAGCCTCGGGCGGCGGGGCGTTGAGCGTTTCCGCCCAGTGGCGGTAGCGCTTGGCGAGTTCCTCCACACGGTCGGGCATCGCGGCGGCGAGGTTGTGCTGCTCCGTGCGGTCGGTCTGGAGGTCGTAGAGTTCCCACGCGCCGCCGCGGCAGCCGACGAGCTTCCAGCGGCCGGTGCGGATGGCCTGGTGGCCCCAGAGTTCCCAGCAGAGGTCGCCGCGGGGTCCGGGCGGCCGGCCCTGGAGGACGGGCAGCAGGCTCCGGCCGGGGGCGGGCTGGATGGCTTCGCCGTTGAAATCGCGCGGGTAGTCGGCGCCGGCGAGCTCGCAGAAGGTGGGCATGAGGTCGATCACGTGGCCGGCTTCGGTGGTGATCGCGCCGCCGCGCTTGAGCACGCCCGGCCAGTACGCGATCAGCGGCGTGGCGATACCGCCCTCGTGGAGGAACTTCTTGAACCGGCGGAAGGGCGTGTTGCTGACCGTGGCCCAGGGAGCATCGACGGTGCGATAGGACGCCAGCGGGCCGGGAGGGATATCGGGAGTGCTGTTCACGGATTCGGCGCAGGCGCCGTTGTCGGAGAGGAACAGGACCAGCGTGTTGTCGGCGTGGTCGAGGGCCCGCAGCTTGTCCAGCACGCGGCCGATGTTGCGGTCCATGCGGTCGATCATGGCCGCGTAAACGGCCATCTTCAGGTCCCACTCGTCCTTGTTGTCGATCTGTTCCCACTCGGGAATCCGCGGATCGCGGGGCGACAGCGGCCAGTTCGGGTCGATCAGCCCGAGCTGCTTCTGCTTCTCATGGCGTTCGCGGCGCACCTCGTTCCAGCCGGCGAGGTAGCGACCGCGGTACCGGGCGATGTCCTCGGGCGGGGCCTGGATGGGGAAGTGTGGCGCGGTGTAGGCGAGGTAGAGAAAGAATGGGCGATCATCGCGGCCATGCTCGTCGAGGTAGGCAATTGCCTGGTCGGTGAAGGCGTCGGTGGCGTAGAAGTCAGGCGGCTCGGGTGTGTAGGGGCGGAGAATGTCGGCGTCGAGCGCCCAGGGTCGTGCCTCGTTGGGGTTCTTGCGGCCGGGTTCCGGCTCGTTGCCGCGTCGCAGGCCGGGGTTGAAGTAGTTGCAGCATCCGCTGAGCAGGCCGTAGTAGCGGTCGAAACCGCGCTCGACGGGGGTGTGGGCGCCGTGCCACTTGCCGGTCATGAAGGTGCGATAGCCGGCGGCCTTGAGCACTTCGGCGAGACTGACGCAGTGTCGGGCGGGCTGGATCTTCTCGCTGGGCGGCAGGCCGACTTCGCCGGGGTTGACGCTGTACTTCCAGTCGTCGGTCAGGCGGGTGCAGTTGGTGTCACCGTTGGGGACGACGCCGGCCTGGGCAGGGTAGACGCCGTAGAGGAGCGATGCGCGGGTGCTGACGCAGACGGCGCAGTTGTAGAACTGGGTGAAGCGCAGGCCGCGTTCAGCAAGGCGGTCGAGGTTGGGGGTGTGAATCTCGCCGCCGTAGCAACCCAGGTCGGAGAAGCCCATGTCGTCGGCCATGATCAGGACGATGTTGGGGCGGTCGTCCGCGCGAGAGCAGGGCACGAAGGCCAGGGCGGCGGTGACGCACAGGAGCAGTGATGGCAGGCGAAAGGTCTTCATGGCGGTTGGGTGTGCCCTCGGTCGAGATCGTTTAAGCTGCCATGAGTGCATCATACAGGGTATGCGCTGTTCGCTCACGTCATGGTGGGCGGGCGCTGCCGCAGGATCTGTGCAACCCACCAAAGGGCGGATCGACAGCAGTGCAGGGATTCAGCATGCATGAGGATCAGATGAGCTGTCGGCGATGTCTCCTGCGGCTTGCTGCCGTGCTCCTGGTGAGTGCGCTCCCGGTCGGATCGGCATGGTCCGCGGAGCCGGTCGATCCGGTGGCGGCCGGCGAACTGCCGCAATACATCTTCTTTCACAAGATGCCGGGGGCGCCGGCGCCGATGGGCTGGCACCAGAACGTGCCCGAGCGGTTCTCGGCGGCGTCGCTGCAAGAGATGGTCGAAAAGATCGGCACCCCGGGCAACGATCAATTGCGCATCGGGGCGGCGTTCACGTTCTCCCTGCTCGAAAACGATCTCGACACGTTGAAACGATCGCTGGAACGACTCATGGCCACGGCGGTCGAGGCGGATGTGCCTATTTTCATCTGCCTGGACGGGCAGAACTGGTGGCAGTCACGGCCGGACCTGTGGAACTGGTGGGATCCGACACTGCCGGGCTTCACGCCGGACAACCGTGTGAACGTCGAGTGGACCGACTGGGGTCCGGAGCACGCGATCAGGATTTCATGGCGGAACTGGGGCCGACAGATCCGCATCCGCCCGGCGCAGAACATCTTTGCCCCGCGGGTGCAGTCGGAGGTGCACGACAAGCTGGCGGCCTGCACGAGGCTCATCGTCGCGTGGGTTCGGCAACTGCCGAAGGACAAGCAGTACCTGTTCGGGGGCATCAAGGTGGGCTGGGAGGCGTCGATCAACGTCAATGCCTATTACCACCCGGACGGCGATCGCATCTACCAGGAGAACCCGACGGACGCATCGAAGGATCCAACCCACCGGGATGCCGCGGAGGGTTTCGCGTTCGGCAATGTCTGCCTGGGCTATGCGGCGGCCACGAGTGCCGGTCTCAGGCAGGAGGGGCGGTTGACGATCCGGGATCACGAGGCGCTGGTCCAGCGCTACCTGGCAGGATTGAGTCGCACCGTGCGCCGGGAGGGTGTGCCGGCGCATCTGATCTTCACCCACCAGGGCGGGACTTACGCGCCGTGGGACAGGCATCTGTCGTTCAAGCCGGCGATCAACGAGGATTCGGTCCCGGGCTGGAGCTTCTACTCACACGATCCGCAGGATTGCGGTTCGCTGGCGGCCGACCTGGAGGCGGCGGGTCGGCAGCAATGGGCGGCCGTGGAGTGGTGGCGGGGCGGCGGCAATGAGCAGGCGTGGCACGAGCGATTCTCGCAAACGCTGACCTTCAAGCGGTGCCGGCTGATCTCAGTTTACAATTGGGAGCCGTTTTCCAGGGATGCGGGAGGGCTGGCGGCGGTGAAAGCGGTCTGCGGGGAGGGGCGGAAGGAGTAACTGATACCCGCTCCGCCGGGCTATCCGGCGGGAACAGCGGGATTTGTGGAAACCTGGGGCGTGGATCGGCCACTAAGAAGATGATGAGTGAAGACGCCGGCGACCTCACCGCCGCTGTGGCGGGCGATCAGGACGCCCTGGCGCGACTTTTTCGTCGCCACGCCGGGGTCGTACTCGCGTTGTGTCGTCGCGGCGGCTCGCTCGCCGAGGCCGAGGACGCCATGCAGGAAACCTTTCTCCGGGCTTACCGCAAGCTGAGCCAGCTTCGCAACCCGGGGCACTTTGCCCCCTGGTTGTACGCGATCGCGCGGCGGGTGTGCTCGGAAAAGCGGCGATCCGCCCAGCGGCGGAAGCGGCACGAGGCCGTGGTAGCGGGCCCGGTCGAGCCGGCCGAGGAGCCCCTGCACGTGGCCCAGCTCGAGCAGGACGAGCAGCTTGCCCGGCTGAGCGTGGCCCTGGACGGGCTCGGTGAGCGCGAGCGTCTTGCGATTCACCTCTATTACCTGGAACCGGACCCGGCGCAGTCGGCGTATGCCGCGATGGGGCTGTCGCGAAGCGGCTTTCACAAGCTGCTGGCGAGGGCCCGCCATGTGCTGGAGGTCCAGATGCGCGAGGCGAAAGCGCTATGAGCGACAAGCATCATCCCGAGGACGACTTCCGGAACGGCGGGGAGGCGGCGGACGGGCTCGACGCCATGTTGCGGCGCTGGCATGAGCTGCATGCCGCCCGGGCCGAGGAGCGGATCGCGGAATTGCTCCCGCACCTGGAAGCGATGAAGCCGGCCGTGGTCGATTCGATCGGCGAAGATACGTTCGACGCCCGGCCGGAAGAAGTCACGCAGTCGGTCGTTTCCATTTCAGACCATCATCAGCCATCAGCCCGCACACGGGGTTGCGGCCGAGCCGCCGCGCCGGAGCGCCACGCCATTTCGCTCAGGAGCCTGATCATGAACCGCTATTCGCCCATCGCCGCCGTGATCGTGTTCTCGGCCGTGCTCATCGGCATCCTCATGCCCGCGGACCATCACCCGGTGTATGCGGGAGTGGTGATGGCGCCGGAGGGCGGGCGGCTCGATGCCCTGGACCGCCACGGCAACCTCATGGGCGCCTGCCCGCTGAGGCATACCGACGTGACCGTGCGGGTCTCCGGGCACCTGAGCCGGGTCACCGTGCGGCAACAGTACCAGAACCCGTACAGCGACAAGATCGAGGCGGTGTATACCTTCCCGCTGAGCCATCGCGCGGCGGTGGACCGCATGACCATGACCGTCGGCCAGCGGGTCATCGTCGGCGAGGTCAAGGAACGCGGCGTCGCCCGGGCGATGTACCAGGCGGCGCGGGAACAGGGGTACGTGGCCAGCCTGCTGGAGCAGGAGCGGCCGAACATCTTCACGCAGTCGGTGGCCAACATCGAGCCGGGGGCAGAGATCGACATCGAGATCAGCTATGTCGAGCTGCTGCAGAGCAAGGACGGTCAGTACAGCTTCGAGTTCCCCATGGTGGTCGGACCGCGGTACATCCCCGGCGACCTGCCCACGGCGCAGGCCAACGTGCCGGCCGGGCTGGTCGCCCGGAAGGGCGTGGTGCTGGTGGGGCCCGGGAAGGTCGAACTCGGCGACGTGGTCAATGCCCATCCGAGCGGCGCGACGCTGCAGACCGGGAAGCTGGAGACGCTGATGCGCCATGCCGCGGCGATCGAGATGCCCGACGCGGCGTGGTGGCAGCGGCCGGCGGCGGGCGGTGCCGGGGCGGTGGTGTGGCATCGGTTCAGCGCGTCGTACTGCGACGGCTCCAAGGAATTCGGCATCATCAACACCGACGGGACCGGGATGATCAACGGGCGGTGGTTCTACGCCGACCCGGCCCACATCGATGCGACCGGCACGGGGTTCGCCGGGGATACCTCGCAGGTACCCGACGCCAGCCGGATCACGCCCGAGCCGGTCAGACCGGGGGAGCGCGCCGGGCACGACATCAGCCTTCAAGTGATCATCGACACCGGCGGAATCGCGATTCACGATCTGAAGTCGACGCTGCACGAGGTGGAGTACGGCACGACCCGGGGGCGCTCGGCGGCGGGGTATACCGTCGAGGTGCCGCGGATCGCGCTGAAGAACAAGGCGGAGATCCCCAACCGCGACTTCGTGCTCAACTGGCGGCTGGCGGACAGCGCGATCCAGGAGGCGGCATTCGTGCACGCCGGGGAGAAGGGCAAGTTCTTCACGCTGATCCTGCGCCCGCCGGAGCGGGTCACCGACGTCGAAGCTCTCCCGCGCGAGCTGATCTTTGTGCTGGACACCTCCGGCTCGATGAAGGGCTTCCCCATCGAGAAGGCCAAGGAGGTCATGAGCAAGGCCATCGACGCCCTGCGCCCGCAGG
>CAYVVX010000294.1:0-745 GCA_964455315.1 uncultured Planctomycetales bacterium
ACCGGTGATGGCGACGTGATCGTGCTCGAGGATTCCGGGCCCGGCATCCCCGAAGACATCGGCGAGCGGGTGTTCGAGACGTTGTTCACCACCAAGGCCAAGGGCACCGGGCTGGGGCTGTCGATCTGCCGGCAGATCATGGAGCGGCACGGTGGGGCGCTGAATCTGCTGCCCTCGCGCGGAGCCGGAGCCGTCTTTGAGCTGCGCCTGCCGCGCGGCGAGACCGGGTCCGACGAACCTTGAAGGACCGCCCGGGCTGCACCCGGGCAGGGCGCTGACCGACGAAGCCCGCGGTCCGCCCCCGGACGAGCGGGTCCCGGAGCGGATTCTGGAGGTCGCGGCGATCATGGAGAAATCAGAGCGCGAACGCATCTCCCGCGTACTGATCATCGAGGACGACGAGGCCCAGCGCTTCACGCTCTCGAGCATCATGGAGCACGAGGGATTCGGGGTGATCAGTTGCGGCACCGCCCGGGAGGGGCTGGAGCGGGTCAAGGAGGGAGACTTCGGCGTCGCCATCGTCGATCTGCGGCTGCCGGACCTGGAAGGCACCCGCCTGCTGGAGCGGATCGGCCACGTCGACGGTTCCGTTCGGGTCATCATCCATACCGCCTACGGCTCCTTCGACTCGGCGATGGACTCGGTAAACCGCGGCGCCTTCGCCTACGTCGAGAAAGCCAGCGACCCCGACGTGCTGGTCCAGCATGTGCACCGCGCCTTCCGCGAGCAGATGGGCCGCTACGCC
>CAYVVX010000294.1:755-6946 GCA_964455315.1 uncultured Planctomycetales bacterium
GAGAAGACCGCCTCCCTGCGCCACAGCGAAGAGCGCCTGCGCCTGGTGCTCGAAGGCGTCCGCGACTACGCCATTTTCATGCTCGACACCGCCGGGCTGGTGACCAGTTGGAGCCCGGGTTCGGAACAGATCAAGGGCTTTCGGGCCGACGAGATCCTTGACCGGCACGTGTCCCGCTTCTTCCCGCCCGACGCCGTCGAGCGCGGCGACCCGCAGCGGCATCTGGACGCCGCCGCCCGCGACGGTCGGCACGAGGATGACGGCTGGCGGGTGCGCAGCGACGGCGCGCGGTACTGGGCCAACGTGGTGACCACGGCAGTGTCCGACCGCGAGGGCAACCTGCTCGGTTTCGTGAAGGTGGTTCGCGATGAAACCGCCCGCCGCCGAACGGAGGAGGCCCTGCGGGAGAGCGAAAACCGGTACCGCTCGCTGTTCAACCACGCCCCCATCAGCATCCTGACCTGCGATGGCGAGGGCACCATCACATCGGCCAACCAGGCGGCGGTGGACCTGTTCGGTATCATGGAGCCCGAGAACGTGGTCGGCCGGCACAACGTGTTTCACGATTGTGCCGGGGACGATCCGCCGCTCAGGGAGCTGTTCGAAGCGGCTCGCGCCGGCCAGGCGGTCCGGCAGCTCCAATGCATGGACATGGGCAAGGTCCACTACCAGACCCGCCGTGAAGGGCTGATCTGGTTCCACACCACCATCTTCCCGATTCCCTCGCGGCATGGCGACCGTCCCGACATGGTGATGGTTCAGCAGGACATGACCGCATTCCGACAGGCCGAACAGGAGCGCGAGGCGCTCGAGGACCAGCTTCGGCACGCCCAGAAACTCGAGGCCATCGGCACACTGGCGGCGGGTGTGGCCCACGATTTCAACAACCTGCTGCTGGCCATCAGCGCGTATACCGAGCTGGCCAGGTCGAGCGTCAACGACAATGCCGAGGCGTTCAAGGCCCTGGACGGCATCCGCCAGGCGACCCAGCAGGCCACCGGCGTGACCAAGAGCCTGCTGACCTTCAGTCGCCGCACCCATCCGGAGATGGTGCTGCTGGACCTGGGTCACCTGGTGCAGGATTCGACCCGGATGCTGCGGCGCATCCTGCCCGCCAACATCGAAATGAAGGCGGAGCTGCCCGCTGAACCGGGGCTGATCCGCGCCGACGCCACCCAGATCCAGCAGGTGCTCATGAACCTGGTGCTGAACGCCCGGGATGCCATGCCCTCCGGCGGTGAACTGACCATCCGGCTCGCCGTTACCGGGCCCGCCAGCGCCTCCGAGGACCATCCCGGTACCGTTCGCCTGGTGGTCGCGGATACCGGCTGCGGTATCCCCGAGGAGATCCGCGACCGCATCCTGGAGCCCTTCTTCACCACCAAGGCCCGCGGCCAGGGCACCGGGCTGGGCATGGCCGTCGTCTACGGCATCGTCGAGGGTCACCAGGGGCAGCTTCACATCGAGTCCCGGGTCGACGAGGGCACCGAGGTGACCCTCAGCTTTCCGCGGGCCCGGCGCGCGGGCCCCTCCGAACTGGTCGAGGGGGCAGCCGAGGCCGTCACCGCCGCGGCCGGCGAGACCCTGCTGCTCGCGGAGGACAATCCCCAGGTCCGCGAGCTGATCGCCTCCGTGCTGGCCCAGGCCGGTTACACCGTGCTGGCGGTCAACGACGGCGAGGCGGCCATGCGCCGCTTCGAGGAGCACACCGGCGACATCGCCCTGGCGGTCCTGGATGCCGATCTTCCGCGTCGCAGCGGGATGGACTGCCTGGAGGAGATGCGCCGGCGGAAACCGGGGCTCCCCGTGCTGGTTATCAGTGGTGCCGCCGCCCCGGAGGAGGAGGTGCTCATGGCCCCCGGGATCGACTTCCTGCCCAAGCCGTTCGGCATGCCCCAGCTCACCGCGGCCGTGTCCCGTTTGCTGCAGATCAGCCGCGCGGGAAACGCCGGCGAGCCACTCTCGGAATGACCCGCGTCTGGTGATCGGGTGCGAACCCCTCTACAATGCGGCTTCGGACAGCCCGGTCGGACGGTGTTCCGCGCCGCGGGCTCACGCGCCGTCCGGAGAGCCGAGACCGCCCCAGGAATCGATCCGATGGCAAGAATGCGCGCCGAGGAACGCCGCCGGCAACTGCTTGACTCGGCCGCCCGATGCTTCGCCCGCGACGGCTACCGCGGGACGACCACGGCCAGGATCGCCGCCGAGGCCGGGGTCTCCGAACCGATCATCTATCGCCATTTCAAGAACAAGCGCGACCTGTTCATCGCCCTGATCGAGAAGGTCGGCGACGAGGTCTTCAGCAACTGGGAGCAGGCCACCCGGAGCGCGAAGACGCCGCTGGAGAAGCTTCAGATCCTGCTGTACCGCAACCCGGCGACGTCCGACCCGCGCACCGCGAGCGTCTACCAGCTTCTGTTCCATGCCTCCACCGAGACCTCCGACCCGCGCATCCGCCAGGCCATCCGCGATCACTACGAGCACTACGTCAAGTCGCTGGCGGCGGTCATGCGCGAGGCCCAGGAGCACGGGCATATCCGCGACGACGTGCCCGCCGAGTGGCTGGCCTGGCAGATCATCCACGCCGCCGTCGGATTCGCCATGGTCCGCCCGCTGGAGATCCCCAATCACGCCACCATGCAGTTCGTGCACGGCACCATCCGGCTGCTCTTCGAGGTGCTGACCCGCTCGTCGGCGACGCCGGGGTAGTCGTGGTCACGCCGGTCGCCTCTTCCGCCGGTTCACGTCGCGGAAAGCTCCCGGTACAGCCGGAGCCCGGCCCACAGCAGCCCGATGACCAGCGGTGCGGCCTTCATCGCCGCGGTCGGCCGGCCGTCCGGGGTGGGGAAGTGGAAGCGGCGAATCATCTCCCCCCGCGACAGGTAGGCCAGGGCCAGGACGGCCACCGCGAAGATGATCAGTTCAAGCGGCGGGCTGAAGGGGCTGCCCTTCATCGTCCACAAGGCGAGGCTGACCGGCAGATTGAAGAACTGGATATAGGCCAGCGTGCAGGTCATCCACCAGCCCCAGCCCCGGCGGCGCCATACACCCAGCGCCGTCGCGAGGAACACCGCCGCTGCGCCGCCGGTCGGGACGAGCGGCGCGGCCGAGCCGGCGTCCCGGGACGTGGTCCAGCCGGCGAAGAGAAACCACACCGCGATGGTGCACTCGACCGCGATGACGGCATGCAGCCCGGCAGGGATGCGGGTGTACTCGGTCAACGGGTTGGGGCTTGCCGGTCGCGGCGGGTCGGCGGGATCGAACTGGTCAGCGGGCAAGGATCGAACTCCCGGGTTGAACCGGCTCCAGCGGACGCATGCGGGCCGTCGAGCCGGCGGCGATGCACTATAATGACGGCATGGGCCCCGATGACAAGATCTGCTACTGCTACAGCGTGAGTTTCCGCAAGCTGTGGAACTTCGCCCGCCGCGAAGGTCTGCAGCGCCCCAGCCAGATGTCCGAGTGCCTCGGCGCCGGAACCGGCTGCGGCTGGTGCATCCCCATCCTCAAGCGGATCTTCGACAAAGCCCAGTCCACCGGCGGCGATGAACCCCAGATCGACATGACTCCCGAGGAATACGCCGAGAAGCGGCAGAGCTACATCCGCAACAAGGAGCCGAAGAACAGGTTCTGAGACTGCAGGTGGAGCGGGAAAGCCGGCGGGGCGCGGAGGAGTACGGAATCGCAGCGTTGCCGGGGCCGGACGAGGTTCGTCGGACGATCAGCGGGCCCAGCCGCCCGGCTTCCGGCTCCTTCCCGGGCTGCCGCTTTCCTGATCCGAATCCACGCGATCCTCAGGCGGCTTCGGCTGTGTCGCGGCGGCTTCGGGTTCGAGCAATCGCTCCAGCCGCCGATACATGGTGGAAGGCAGCTTCAGCTTCTTCGCCGCGTTCAGATCGGCGAGCGCTTCGCCGCGTCGATCGAGCAGCAGACAGACCAGCCCGCGGTCCAGCAGCAGCGAGCCGTCCGGGAACATGGGATCGAGCCTCTCGTTGATCTCGGCCAGCGCGGCGCGAAGGTCCGACTCCGCCCCCCCGCGATCATCCGCCTGGAGCCGCAGGCGGGCCCGTCTTAGCAGCCAACTGCTGCGCACGCGCACGGTGGCGAGCTTCTTCTCGATCCGGTCGCCAACCTCATCGCCGCGCCTCGCGTCCAGCATGGCATCGATCCACGCGGCCTCGATCAGTCCGCTTCCCGTGCGCTCCAATCCCTCGCGGAGGCCCGCGCACCGGGCGGCATGATCGCCGGATTCAGTCTGGAGCTCGGCCCGGCGGAGATAGACGGGCACGTCTGGCGAGAGCCGAACCGCCCGATCCAGCAGGTCGGCGGCCGCTCTGAACTGCTTGCGTGTGGCCAATACTTCGCCACGACAGACCAGGACCCTGGCCCGATCCGCATCCGACGTCGCCAGCGGCTCGGCCGCATCGAGCGCTTTCAGCGTTTTGTCGGGCTGATGCTGGTGCAGGCGGACCGAGGCCAGCTCGCACCAGGCGGCGAAATGGTTCGCATCAGCCCTGACCGCGGCCTCGAGATCGGCCGCGGCGGCATCAAGACTCCCCAGCGAGCGGTGCTCGATGGCTCTGCGGTACAGCAGATCGGCGGTTTCGCCGTGCAGCCGCATCAGGGCGGTGAGTTCTTCGATGACGTGCTCAGGGCCGTCGTGGGCTCGCGCGGAGACGCTCATGAAGGCCATGAGCAGACAGGTCACTGCCGTTGACCGGACCGGCCATCCCGACGGTGAACGGGCCAGCAGGCTCATTTTTCCTTCTTGCGGCTCAGGGTCACGTGGCAATCAAGCGTGAAATCCACGTCGTCCAGCCTGACGTTGCGACCCTCGATGGCCAGCACGTTGCCGGTCGGCTTGAGCGGCAGGTTGCGGTTGACCTTGAGATTGAAGCAGTAGTGATCGGTGGCCTCGTGACGGATCACCTGCCATTCCTGGCGTTTCTCGCCGGTCTTGTCGTCCTTGATCTCGACCTGCCGGAAACCTCCGCGGGCCACCTCCTGGCCGTTGAGATACGCGACGAATCCGTCGTCGTAGCGGACGTTGATGCCCAGTGAATCCACCGTGTCGAGGTTCGTGATGTCGAACGTGCGGCGCAGGTACACGCTCTGGTACTGCCCGCGCATGTCCTCGAGCACCACGTTGTCATCCTCGTCGCCGTAGCCGACCGGCGGCACTACCTGCTTCCAGCCGGAGGCGTCGAAGTCAGCGCTGGTCCAGCTCGCCGACGGCGCGTCGCCGGTGTGCAGGCTCCAGGTCGCTCCGCGCTCCACCACGGTTTCCGAAGGGTGCGGCGGTCGCGGCTGGGCCCCGGGGGGCATCTCGGGAAGCGTGCGCGGGTTGATCTTGCGCACCTGGACGACCTGCCCGCGCTTGTGGAGCACGAACTGGTCGCGCACGCCGTAGCGGTCGATCATGTGCCCGGTCAGGGTGTCACCGTCGATGTCGATGATGGTGGAACCGTGCTCGACGCTCAGCCGCTTCATGACCGGCATGGTCCCGCGGCGACCGGTGCCGGCGCCGCCGTGCCCGGTGACCACCTGGATGGTCCCGCCGTGGGGGGTGATGCCCTCGCTCTTCACGTAGGCGCCGTCCTCCTCCGGATCCCCGTCGCCGTCGTCGAAGATCACACCCCCGGCGATGGTGGGGGTGGTGTACGCCCCGTCCATGAGCATGGAACGCTCGTAGACGTGCGAATGCCCGGTCATGACCAGGTCCACCCCGCCCGTTTCCAGGATCGGCATGATCCAGGTGCGCATCTCGATGAGCTGCCCCTCGGTGTCGCTGTCGTGGGAGCCCTTGCTGTATGGCGGATGATGGAAGAAGCACACGATCCAGTCCGCGTTGACCTCCTCCAGGTCGGCCTTGAGCCAGGCCGCCATCGCGGCCGCGGGATTGCGATCCAGGTCGTGTGAATCCAGGACGATGAAGTGGACCCGCCCGTAATCGAACGCATAGTAAGCCTCAGTGCCGGAGGCCAGCCCGCCGCACTCGCCCCGCGTCGGGCAGACGTAGGCATCGTAATACGGGCCGATGCCCTGGCTGCCCTTGGAGGTATGGCCTTCGTGATTGCCCATCGCCGCCCAGAACACCACATGGCTGAGGATTCCACCGTACATGTCGAACACGGCCCGCTGGAACTCGTCGTCCTTGCCGCTCCCGTAGGCCATGTCGCCGACGTGGATGT
>CAYVVX010000295.1:0-6932 GCA_964455315.1 uncultured Planctomycetales bacterium
GTCGCACCGGCAGAGCGAACCGCCCAACGGTTTCCCGCTGCATTGTATCGACGGCACGGACGGGCAGGCCAAGGTGCCCTTCACCCTGCTCAACCCGCGGCTGGTCGTGGAAAACGACAACTACCTCTCCCTGCCGCCGGACCTGAAGGATTACCGGCAGCTTCTCTTCCGCAAGCGCACCAAGGATCTGCTGTCCAATCCCAAGGCGGACCGGTTTCTCACCCAGTCCGTGGTGGATGAGTACATCATCTGCGGCGTGGGCCTGGAACGATCCATCAAATCGCTGGCCCTGGGCCTGCTCGCGAGACACAAGCGGGTGTCGGTCATCACCGATGCCTGCGGTCACTGGAGCAGCGCCGATGCCGATCTGGCCTCCCGCCAGCTCAACGCCAAGGGGATCAGGCTGCTGACCGCCGCGGAGTTCATCGCGGAACTGCTGGCTCCGCCGGTGCTGCCCAATCGGGCCCGGCGCTACGCCCGCGTCTCCGGCAACCGCCACCACCCCAGCGCCGTCAGCCGCGATGCGGCCGCCCGCAGCGAGACCTCCAAGGGCCGGAAGGGCTGATCGCCGCGCGGTCGCCGGAGGAGGGTGACCCCGGACAACTCAGATGCTTCAAGACTGTGGCCCACCGCACCTTCGCCGCCGGGCACTTGAGCGACCTGGCGCGGACCGCTACATTGGGTTCGCCGCGGGTTGTTGACTTGCGGCGAGATGCCCGGCCGACGGAGTGGATGTTCATGGCTAAGAAAAAGAAGCTTCCCAAGCAACTGGCGATCCTGGATGAGGATCTTTGCACCGGCTGCGAGGCGTGCATGACCGTCTGCCCGGTGGACTGCATCGACAAGGTGAAGGATCCGATGCACCCCGGCTACGCCATGGGCATCTGCACGATCGACATCCCCATCTGCATCGGCTGCAAGCTGTGCGCCCAGGTCTGCCCGTGGAACTGCATCACCATGGTCGCGACCGAGGACGTGCTGGCCCAGCCGGTGCTGGCAGCGCTGCTGGAGTAGAACAGCCGCACGGCTTCAGACCTGCCTACCGCTTCTCCGACTGCTTCTCCAGCTTGCGCCCCACCACGTGCTTGGCCCGGTCGGCGGCGACGCTGACCGCCGCGTAGATGTCCTCGTGCAGTTCCTCGATCACCACCGTGCCGCCCCCGCGAAGATGAATGGTCGCCTGGCACTTCTTGTCCACGCCGCCCTTGGGACCGTTGACGTCCTCCAGCCGGATCTGCACTTCCAGCACGCGCTGGTCGAACTGGTCCAACGCGGCGTCGAAGCGGGTCTCCACGTGATCGGACAACGACTCGGTAACGTCCACATGCTGACCGAAGATGTGCAACTGCATGTAATTCTCCAAGATTAGGGCTTCACCCATATTACGGCGGCGGGGGCGGTTCGACCACTCCCTGTCGAAGGCCGGCCGGCCACTGATCCCGGCCGCGCCGACCGGCGGCTTGATCTTCGCCACCGCCGGGTCTAGAGTAAGTGGAATTCGCCAGGGGTGGCCGGCACGCGGTCGGCCTGAGATGGCGGTCCGATCGTCCGCCGCACCCTCCGAACCTGATCAGCCTGACGCCGATGCGTTCTGTCCGGCACCGGTTTCCGACCGGCGCGGCGGGAGGCGGCGGAAGCTGCGTAGGGAGGGCGAGGGCACTTCCACGACCGGTGGTTCGGACCGCCGGCGGCCATTCGACCCTCGTTGAAATCGTGATCCGGAATCTCCAGGCGGACTGCGCCCGGCCCCTTGGCAGCGCGCCCGCGGAAAGGTCGACTCAGCCATGATTCAGCAGGCCGACTCCCAGGTATCGACCGTGGTGCGCGACGAAGTGATCTCGCGCGACCCGCTGCCCGGCTCGCGGAAGGTGTACATCAAGGGTTCGCTCCATCCCGGGATTCGCGTGCCCATGCGCGAGATCGAGCAATCGCCGACCCGCTCGCACCTGCCCGGCGGTGCGGACGAGCCCAACCCCGCGATCACCGTCTACGACACCTCCGGGCCCTACACCGACCCGGACGTGGCCATCGACGTGCGCCGCGGCCTGCCGGCCCTGAGAACGGAGTGGATCCGGGCCCGGGGCGATGTCGAGGAGCTTCCCGAGCTCACCAGCCGCTACGGGCAGCAGCGCCTGGCCGACCACGGCCTTGACCACCTGCGTTTCGAGCATCTTCGCAAGCCGCTGCGGGCCAAACCCGGCAAGTGCGTCACCCAGATGCACTACGCCCGCCAGGGGATCATCACGCCGGAGATGGAATACATCGCCATCCGCGAGAACCAGCGCCGCGAGCAGTGGGACGCCCTGCCGGCGAGCCAGAAGGCCCGCATGATCGGTCAGCATCCCGGGAACCCCTGGGGCGCGGCCATCCCCGAGGTCATCACTCCCGAGTTCGTCCGCGACGAGGTCGCCCGCGGCCGAGCCATCATCCCCAGCAACATCAACCATCCCGAGCTCGAGCCGATGATCATCGGGCGGAATTTCCTGGTGAAGATCAACGCCAACCTGGGCAACTCGGCGGTGACCAGCTCCATCGAGGAGGAGGTCGAGAAGATGGTCTGGTCGATCCGCTGGGGGGCGGACACGGCCATGGATCTCTCCACCGGCAAGAACATTCACGAGACGCGGGAGTGGATCCTCCGCAACGCCCCGGTGCCGATCGGCACGGTACCCATCTACCAGGCGCTGGAGAAGGTCAACGGCAAGGCCGAGGAACTCACCTGGGAGATCTTCCGCGACACGCTCATCGAGCAGGCCGAGCAGGGCGTCGATTACTTCACCATCCACGCCGGCGTGCTGCTCCGTTACGTTCCGATGACCGCGAAGCGTGTCACCGGCATCGTCTCCCGCGGCGGGTCCATCCATGCCAAGTGGTGTCTGGCTCATCACCAGGAGAACTTCGCGTACACCCACTGGGACGAGATCTGCGAGATCATGGCCGCCTATGACGTGTCGTTCTCCATCGGCGACGGGCTGCGGCCGGGCAGCCTAGCCGACGCCAATGACGAGGCCCAGTTCGCGGAGCTGTACACCCAGGGCGAGCTGACCACGCGGGCCTGGGAGCGCAACGTGCAGGTCATGAACGAAGGCCCCGGGCACGTGCCCATGCACATGATCCACGAGAACATGACCAAGCAGCTCGAATGGTGCCACGAGGCGCCGTTCTACACGCTGGGCCCGCTGACCACCGACATCGCCCCCGGCTACGATCACATCACCAGCGGGATCGGCGCCGCGATGATCGGCTGGTACGGATGCGCCATGCTCTGCTACGTCACACCGAAGGAGCACCTGGGGTTGCCCAACAAGAAGGACGTCAAGGACGGCGTGATCGCCTACAAGATCGCCGCCCACGCGGCCGACCTGGCCAAGGGGCATCCGGGCGCGCAGTACCGCGACAACGTGCTGAGCAAGGCCCGCTTCGAGTTCCGCTGGGACGATCAGTTCAACCTCTCGCTGGACCCGGACACGGCCCGCGAGTTCCACGACGAGACGCTTCCGCAGGACGGCGCCAAGACGGCCCACTTCTGCTCGATGTGCGGTCCCAACTTCTGCTCGATGAAGATCACCCAGGACGTCCGCGACTACGCCGCGGCGCAGGGCGTGTCGGAGACCGAGGCGCTGGAGCAGGGCATGGCGGCCAAGAGCGAGGAGTTCCGGCGGAAGGGGTTGGAGATCTATCAGGCGGCGGAATAGGATGAGAGTAGATGTACCTGCCGAGATCGGAGGTGGCTCATGACCTATCGCGGGCTGGCCAAAGGCAAGATCGTCGAGTTGGATGAACCCCTACCATACCCTGTGGGGCAACCGGTCTACGTTTCAATTCAACCCGCTCCGTCCAGCAACGTCATCGAGCGTGGGCGGCCTGAGGACGTGCTACGTGCAATGAAAGCCCCTCCGCATCTGACAGCAGATGACGTGGATGAGCTTGATTGCTCCATCGAGGCAGGGAAAACAAATGGCCGGTAGGACGCCCAAGGGAGTTATCAACGTCGCAAGCAAGGGTGCCGGGAAGGGGGTTGCCACAAGGCATCCCGCTCCACGCAACACGCCATTCAAGTCCCCCTCGCCCAAAGCGGAAAAACCCAGGCTCCTCTCCGGCGGCAACCCGCAGGTCGCCAGGGGCTACGGCGATGCGCCCGTGCAGGCGTACATCGATGCCATGCCGGGCTGGAAGCAGGAGGTCGGACGGCGGCTCGACGCGCTCATCGTGCGCACCGTTCCCAACGTGTGCAAGGCGGTCAAATGGAACACGCCCTTCTACGGCTTCGAGGGTCAGGGCTGGTTCGTCGCCTTCCACTGCTTCACGAAGTACGTCAAGGTGACCTTCTTCCGCGGCACGTCGCTGCGGCCCGTCCCTCCGGGCGAATCCAAGCAGAAGGACGTGCGCTACCTCGATATCCGCGAGGACGACCCGATCGACGAAGCTCAGTTCACCGATTGGGTCAAGCAGGCCAGCGAGTTGCCCGGCGAACGGCTGTGAGCGGTACGATTGCCGGGCCTGCCGCCCTGGGCTATCCTTCCGTTCATGTCACATACCTTCTGGGATGAGCGTTACGCCTCGGACGAGCTGGTCTATGGCGACGCGCCCAATGAGTTTCTGGCAGAGATGGCCGGGCGATTCCCGAAGGGCGGCGCCGCGCTCGATATCGGTGCGGGCGAAGGTCGGAACGCGCTCTTTCTCGCCTCCCTCGGGTTCGACGTCCTGGCCGTGGATCAGAGTGCGGTCGGAATGCAGAAGGCGCAGCGGCGCGCGGAGGCTCGCGGGCTGTCGTTGCACACGCGGGCCTGCGATCTGGCCGAGTTCATCGCCGAGCCCGGCTCACTGGACGTGATCAGTTCCATCTTCGTACACCTTCCGGCCGCGCTCCGCTCGGCCGTGCATGGGGGCATTCGCTCGTGGCTCAAGCCGGGCGGCGTGTACGTACTTGAAGCATACGCACCCGATCAGATCGATCGCGACACCGGCGGCCCGAAGGATCCTTCGCTGCTGGCGCCGCTGGATGTGATTCTGGATGAGCTGGCGGGTCTGGAGATCGAGCATCAGGTCGCTCTCGTGCGGAACGTCACCGAAGGCCGATGCCATTCCGGTGAGGCGTCCGTGGTGCAGGTGCTGGCGCGGAAGAAGTGACCGCTGGCACTTGTCCCTTGACCACCACGACGCACGGGGGGAGCCAGCGTGCAGATGTTTATCTCTTTCGGGCGATGCCATGTGGCGTAACGTTCCACCTTCAGGTGACCGATGTCACCGCGTGGTATCGTGAGCTGTTCCCATCCGCGCCGCCGGGTGATCTTATGGATATCAAGGACGGCGTGATCGCCTACAGGATTGCCGCCCACGCGGCCGACCTGGCCAGAGGCCATCCGGGCGCGCAGCACCACGACTACGCGGCAGCGCAGGGGGTAACCGCTGCCGAGGCGCAGGAGCAGGGCATGGCGGCCAAGAGCGAGGAGTTCCGGCGGAAGCGGTTGGAAGTTTCTCAGGCGGGGTGATCGCTAGGGAAGTCTCAAGGATTCCTGACGGAATCTCCGAAATACCCTTGGACACTCCTTGAGTTTGGATTCTGTTCGGCTACAATACCGGCAGGTGGCAGATGTCTCTTGGCTCCTCCATCGAATGGACCGACGCGACGTGGAACCCCATCAGAGGTTGCACCAAGATCAGTTCGGGCTGCGCCCATTGTTACGCTGAGACGTTTGCCGAACGCTTCCGCGGCGTGCCCGGCCACCCCTACGAGCAGGGATTCGACCTGCGGCTGGTGCCGGAGAAACTTGAAGATCCGCTCACCTGGTCCAAGCCCCGCCGCGTGTTCGTCAACTCCATGAGCGACCTGTTCCATGAGGATGTGCCGGACGCGTACATCCTACGCGTGGCCAGAGTCATGGAGCAAGCCGATTGGCACACGTTCCAGGTGCTCACCAAACGATCCGAGCGACTGCTCCACCTTCTCGCCACCAAGCTCCGGGGCATCGCCCATCATCACCACATCTGGTGGGGCGTCAGTGTTGAGAACCGGAACCAGGGCCTTCCGCGAGTTCAACACCTACGCGGGGCTCCGGCGGCCGTACGCTTCCTTTCCATAGAGCCGCTACTTGAAGACCTCGGAAAAGTCAACTTGGCTGGCATCCACTGGGTCATCGTGGGTGGCGAGAGCGGAGCCGGTGCACGCCCGATGGAAGAGTCGTGGGTGCTCTCTATCCGCAATCAATGCGCGACAGCAAAGGTGCCGTTTTTCTTCAAACAGTGGGGCGGAGTTCGCAAGGGGCAGAACGGTCGACTGCTGAATGGCCGAACTTGGGACGACACACCTCGCATCGGGGATACATCTCATGGCGAAGGACCGGTGGCCAGAACTCTGTCAGTCGGTCGCGAAAGATGATGGGCTGCCCGTACGAGAAGCGGGCAAATGGACAGAGGACAAGCTCTACTTCTGGCACAGATACATCGAAATCACCACTACCAGCATGGTCGGCAAGCAGGCTTGGCGGGAGGGGCTTTGCTACGTCGATCTATTCTCCGGTCCGGGCATATGCAGACTAAAGAGCACGGGCAAACGGTTCCCTGGCTCGCCGTTGATCGCAGCGAACGCCGCCAAACCGTTTTCCCGAATCCTGCTGGTCGAAAAGGATCCGAGTTTTGCCAGAGCTTGCGCGACGCGACTCGAAACGTCGGCCCAAGCTGCTGCCACCAGGGTCTTCTGTGGGGATTGCAATGATCTGGTTGATCAAGTCGCCCAGGAATTGCCCCCGGAAGCTCTCACTCTTGCCTTCATCGATCCTGAGGGCCTCGATGTGCGGTTCGACACGTTGCGGCGACTAACCGCTGGTCGCAGGGTGGACATCCTGGTACTCTTCGCTGTCGCTTATGACGTTCTGAGAAACATCCAGTACTACTATCCCGATCCTGATTCAAAGCTTGACCAGTTCCTTGGT
>CAYVVX010000296.1:0-6924 GCA_964455315.1 uncultured Planctomycetales bacterium
TGCGCCATCTCAGCGAGGGGCGCGTGGCCCCCAGCCAGCGCGTCCTCGAGCACCTGGATCTCTGCCTCGACTGCCGGGCCTGCGAATCCGCCTGCCCCTCGGGGGTGCGTTACGGTTCGCTGATCGAGACCATGCGCGGCCGGCTCGGCGAGCAGGGGCTAGTGCCGCAGCGCGACGGCCTGGCCGGGCGGCTGCTCAAGCGGTTCATGTTCGAGGTCTTTCCCTACCCCGACAAGCTCCGCCGCTGGCTGTGGCTGGCCCGACTGGGTCAGGCCTCCGGCTTCAACGACTTCCTGCACTTCAGCGGGCTGGCCGCGCTGCTGCCCGGCCCGCTGGCCAGGATGGAAGCCATGCTTCCGCCGGACATCCGCGACTGTGAGCCGCTGCCGGCGCATGCCCTGCCCGCCGGTCCGGTGCGGGCCCGGGTGGCGATGTTTCGCGGCTGCGTCAGCGAGGCCGTCTTCGGCCCCAGCAACCAGGCCATGTGGCGGGTGCTGCTGGCCAACGGCTGCGAGGTGTTCGTGCCCGGCGCCCAGGGCTGCTGCGGGGCGATCCATCATCACGGCGGCAGGCCTCACGACGCCGAGGCGATGGCCAAGGCCAACATCGACGCCTTCGACGCGCTGGGCGACGGCATCGACGCGGTGGTCACCAACGTGGCCGGCTGCGGCACCATGCTCAAGGAGTACGACGAGCTGCTGCACGGTGACCCCGTGTATGCGGACAAGGCCAGGCGGTTCGTGGGCAGGATGAAGGACATCAGCGAATTCCTCATCGGCCTGGGGCTGACCCCGCCGACCTATCCGGTCCGCGAGAAGGTGACCTACCACGAGGCCTGTCACCTCTGCCACGGGCAGCAGATCCGGGCCCAGCCGCGGGCTCTGCTCAAGGCCATCGAGGGGCTCGAACTGGTTGAGCTGCCCGAGAGCGACTGGTGCTGCGGGGCCGCCGGGACGTACAATCTGACCCAGCCGGAGATGTCGGCGAGGCTGGCCGAGCGGAAGCTGACCAACGCCGACCGGACCGGCGCGGCCATCGTCACGACGGCCAACACCGGCTGCCTGATGCAGCTCCTGCAGCATGTCCGCTCGAGCGGGCGCCAGTTGCGGGTGGTTCATCCGGTGGACCTGCTCGACCGGGCCTACGGCGGCGAGGGGGGCTGAGCGGCGGTGGTCTGTAAGTTGATGAGTGGGATGGTTGTCCGGCCTGCCTCCACGAGGTTCCTCCTGGCAACGGGATGATGCGATCCATGAACAAGGACATGACCATGCAGCGGAGCGGGCGGGTGCGGCGATGCTCCTGGAACGTGGCGATCACGCTGCTTGCGGCGGCGATCGCGGCAGGCGGCTCGCTGCGCGAGGACGCCGAGCCGCCGCCGATGAGCCTGGGCGAGGGCAGCGCCGGGCTCGCCCCGGTCAGCGTGCGGCTGGCCAACAGCGACCGCGGCATCATCGGCCCGATCGCCCCGGAGGAAGCCCCGGCCGCGGCCCAACCCGGCGGCGGTGGTGGTGTGGCCACACCGGAGGCGACCGTGCCCATCGATCAGTCCACGCCGGAGGCTGCCGCCAACACGCTGGTGGCGGTGTTGAACGCCGCCGCGCTGTCCCAGCTTCCCATGCTGGTGACGCCCGATCAGCGCCCGACAGTGCAGGAGTTCGCTTCCACCGTGCAGCCGCTGGCGGCCGCCACGGTGAGGCTGCGGAACACGATGGACCAGCGTTTCGCCGGTCATGCGATGCAGATGAACACGCAGATGCCCATGGCCGTGGACTGGACCCGGCAGATGCAGGTGGTCAGCGTGACGCCTGATGCGGCGGACCCCAATGTGGCCTCCGTCGCCATCGGCGGCGG
Source organism: uncultured Planctomycetales bacterium (assembly GCA_964455315.1). Taxonomy (GTDB): domain Bacteria; phylum Planctomycetota; class Phycisphaerae; order UBA1845; family PWPN01; genus CAYVVX01. The sequence goes on from CAYVVX010000296.1 coordinate 1,852, forward strand.
CGTGGGACAGGACAAGACCTACGGGCTGCGAATGATCGACAACCTCTGGTACGTGGAACTGCCCGACGTGCCGCCGCCCGGGGCGCTGGCCCAGTTCGCGCCGATGGCCCAGCAGATCGCCGCCGCGCTGCAGTCGGTGCAGGCCAGGCTCGATGCCGGCGAGTTTGCTGACGCCCAGGCGGCCTCGACGGCGATCATGGAAGCGATGACCAACCCCGCGGCATTCGTTCCCGCAGAGGGCGGAACACCGCCGCCGGCTGAATTGCCCGCGCCGCCACCGTCCCCCTCGCCGTTCCCTCCGCGGAACACCGGCGGCGGGGTGGTGCCGGACGTGGATTCGACCGTCGGCCCGGGATTCCTCAACCGCGGGTGAATTCGAGCTGTCCATGTTTAGCCCCCTCGCGTGCGAGGGGACACTGCGAGCAGCTTGCCGGCTGCGCATTGCTTCGATCCGCACCAGAAGCTGCCACGTGACTTCCGCTCCTTCAGGGCGAGAACACGGTGCGTTTGCTTCGATAGGAGCGTATCTCGCCTTCGACGGTCCGCGCGCATTCGCCCCTCGCACGCGAGGGGGCTAAACAGATCACGCGGAACATCCGGCAGGAGTCTCGCCACGGCGAAGCAGGGCCGGACGCTACCTGGCCGCATCGGGGTGATGGGTCGGCTCGCGCTTGAGTAGTTGACCGCGGGTGGCGTCACCGACGAACTCGCCCTCGCGGACCATGACCTGCCCGCGCAGCGTCACCACCGCCGGGCGACCGCTGATCTCGAACCCCTCAAACGCGCTGTAATCCACGTTCATGTGCTGGGTCTTCGCGGAGATGGTCCCGCGGTACTGCGGATCGTAGACCACCAGGTCCGCATCCGCTCCGCAGGCGATGGTGCCCTTGCGCGGGAACAGCCCGAAGATCTTCGCCGCCTGGGTGCTGGCGACATCGACAAAGCGATGCAGGTCGAGCCGCCCGGCGGCGATGCCGTGCGTGTAGAGCAGGTTGATGCGCGCTTCCAGCGAAGGGATGCCGTTGGGAATCCTGCTGAAGTCGTCACAGCCCATCAGCTTCTGCGTGGCGAAGTCGAAGGGGGCGTGGTCGGTGGCGACGGTGCTGATCAGCCCGGTGCGAAGCCCGCTCCAGAGCGCCTCCTGGTGCTCGCGGCCGCGCAGCGGCGGGGACATGACGTACTTGGCCCCCTCGAAGCCGGGCTGCTCGGCGTAGCTGCTGTCCAGGGTCAGGTACTGGATCAGGGTCTCGATCCAGACCGGCACGCCGCGGTCGCGGAACCGCCGCGCGGCCTCGACCGCTTCGCGGCAACTCGTGTGCACGATGTAGACGTGGGCACCGGTGGCGGTGGCGAAGGTGAGCAGGTGATGCACGCCCTCGGCTTCGACCAGCGTCGGGCGGCTCGGCTCGTGCCAGCGCGGGGCGGTGTTTCCCGCCGCGATCAGCTCCTTCTGCCGCTCGGCGACCAGCGTCTCGTTCTCGCAGTGGGCGGTGGTGATGACGCCGAGCGATCTGGCCAGCCGCAGGGCGCGGTACAGCTCCTCGTCGCTGACGCCGAAGGCCCCCTTGTAGGCCAGGAACACCTTGAACGACGCGATCCCGGCCGCGACGATCTCGCGGACCTGCCGTTCGGAGGCCTCGTCGTAGCGGGTGATGCCCAGGTGAAAGCTGTAGTCGCAGGCGCTCCTGCCGGTGCTCTTGCTCTTCCACAGGTCGAACGCCGCGGCCGGCTCCTCGCTCTTGGCGGGGATGCACATGTCGAACAGGGTGGTGGTCCCGCCGATCAGGGCGGCGACGCTCGCCGTCTCGTAGGTGTCCTTCGAGAAGGTGCCCATGAAGGGCAGGTAGATGTGCGTGTGCGGGTCGATGAAGCCGGGAAAGACGTACTTTCCGGCGGCGTCGATGATCTCGGTGCCCGGCGGGGCGTCCAGGTCCCGGCCGATGCGGGTGATGGTCTCGTGTTCGCAGTAGATATCGGCGCGGCAGCGGCTGTCGGCGGTGACGATGTCTCCGTTGCGGATGAGCAGGGGCATGGCGGCTTCCTCGGGCGACGTAGCAACTGTCCGGGCGCATTATCAGGTCGGCGGGGGCGGATGCAAGCAGGTTTGAGGTGCGACGAGAGGCACGCGGATACGGCTGGAGGTGACGGGGCCGGGAGAATGGTATCATGTCCCGGCGGGGGGACGGTGTGGTTTTCGACGGACGAGGTGAAGCATGTCCCGAGGCGATCAGCTCCAGCGTCATTTGAACCTGATGCGTCTGCTCCAGACCCGCGGCGAAGGGGTTCCCCTGGCCCAGCTCGCCGACCACTTCGGGGTCAGCGAGCGGACCATCCAGCGCGATCTGGAGCTGTTGCAGTCGGAGGGTTTCCCGGTCAGCTTTGACGAGGATGCCTTCGGCAAGCGGTTCTGGCGCATGCCCGCCAACTTTTTCAACACCGGAGCGCTGACCCTGAGCCTGACTGAAGCCATGTCGCTGCACCTGGCCCGGCGGGTGCTGGCGCCGCTGCGCGGGACGCACCTGGCCGACGGTCTGCAGAGCGTGCTCGACCGCATCGAAAGCCTGCTGCCGGCCCAGGCCATGGAATACTTCGCGGGCCTTGGCGACCGGCTGTATGTCCGGCCGTTCGCGGCCACGGACTACTCCGCCCATGCCGGGATCATCCGCACCATCGACGAGGCGGTTCAGCAGGATCGCGTGCTGGAGCTCACCTACCGCTCGCTGTGGCGCGGCGAGACCTACACCACCGGCTGCGACCCGTACGGGCTGGTGCTGCACCTGGACGACCTGTTCCTGATCGGCCGGTCCCACCGCGCCGGGGAGCTGCGCATCTTCAAGATCAGCCGCATCCAGGAGGTGCGGGCGACGGAGGCGGAATTCGAGCGCCCCGATGACTTCAACCTGGTGAACCTGTTCCGCAGCAGCTTCGGCATCGTCCGCACCGAGGGCGAGCCGGTGGACATCGAGGTGCGCTTCAGCGGGGTGGCGGCCGCGGTGGTGGAGGAGCGGATCTGGCACCATAGCCAGGAGCTGGCCTGGCTGCCGGCGGAGGCGACGCTGTTCGCGGAGGGCGGTACCGACGAAGGATCGCTGATCGCCCGCTTCCGGCTGGCCGAGCTGGCCGAGTTCAAACGCTGGCTGAAGGGGTTCGGCGACGGGGCCGAGGTGCTCAAGCCGGCCTGGCTGCGTGGGGAGATCCGGTCGGAACTGCTGGCCGCGGCGGCGCGGTATGCATTGTAGAAGTGTACGGTTGCCGGTACACAGGGGGCAGGAAGCAGTTCGGACATCCATTTGACCGGGGCGATGAGCTATTGAAGGGAGATCAGGCATGAGGTGTTCGCGCGGGCATCACCTGGCAGCGTGTGGAATGCTGTTGTCGGCCGCGGTCGCGGCGGCGAACCTCGCGGCCGGGTCCGGTCCCAACGTGATCATCGTGCTGGTGGACGACCAGGGCTACGGCGACATGTCCTGCCACGGCAACCCGATCATCAAGACGCCGCAGCTCGACCGGCTGCACGGCCAGTCTCTCCGGCTGACCGATTTCCACGTCTCGCCGATGTGCACGCCGACCCGCTCGCAGCTTCTCTCCGGGCGGGACTCGCTGGACAACGGGGCCATGAACGTCAGCAGCGGGCGAACCATGCTCCGCCGCGAGCTGCCCACCCTGGCCGATGTGTTCGCGGCGTCGGGCTATCGCACCGGCGTGTTCGGCAAGTGGCACCTGGGCGACGTGTACCCCTACCGGCCGCAGGACCGCGGCTTCGAGCAGGCGATCTGGTTTCCCTCGTCGCACATTCCGGCCGCGCCCGACTACTGGAGCAACGATTACTTCGATCCCTACCTGCGCGACGAAAGCGGCGCGATCCGGCAGCACCGGGGCTACTGCACGGACATCTTCTTCGGCGAGGCCATGACCTGGATCCGCGAGCGGGCCCGGAAGCATGAGCGGTTCTTCGCATACATCCCACTCAACGCCGCCCACGGGCCGCTGTGGGTGCCCGACAAGTACCGCCAGCCCTATCGCTCGCTCCCGCACAACCTGGCCAGCTTCTACGGGATGATCGCCAACATCGACGAGAACATGGGCGCGCTAGACGCCATGCTCGAATCGGCGGGATTGCGCGAGAACACCATCCTGATCTTCGCCACCGACAACGGCGGGACCGCCGGGGTCAGCACCTACAACGCCGGCATGAAAGGCTCCAAGCAGTCGCTGTGGGAGGGCGGCCACCGTGTCCCGTGCTTCATCCGCTGGCCGGGCGGGCGGCTGGGTGAGCCCCGCGACCTGGACGAGCTGACCCAGGTGCAGGATCTGATGCCCACGCTGATCGATCTGTGCGGGCTCAAGGGGCCGGCGAATCCGCGGTTCGACGGGATCAGCCTGGCGGGGCTGTTCCGCGGTACGGAGAAGAGCCTGCCCGACCGCATGCTGGTGGTGCAATACAGCCGGATGGACCATCAGCAGCCCATCAAGGGCAACGCCGCGGTGCTGTGGCGGAAGTGGCGGCTGCTCGACGGCGAGAGGCTGTACGACGTCTCCCGCGACCCGGGGCAGGAGCAGGACATCGCCGAGCAGCATGCCGGCATCGTGGTCCAGATGCGCGACCATTACGAGCGCTGGTGGAACGACATCGAGCCGCGCGTCAACGTGCTCAGCCCGATCACCATCGGTTCCAAGGCCGAGCCGGTGACCCTGCTGTCGGCCGCGGACTGGCAGGATGTCTTTCTCGATCAGCAGAAGCAGGTCCGCGACGGGCCCAATCGCGGCGGCGCCTGGGGCCTGGAGGTGGCCCGCGACGGCGTGTACGCGTTCGAGCTGCGCCGCTGGCCGCGGGAGGCCGACGTGCCGTTGAGCGCGGGTGTGCCGGCGTGGAAGGGTGTGGACGGCGAGCTGCCGGCGGGCCAGGCCCTGCCGATCGCGAAGGCGTCCCTGCAGGTCGGCGATCACACCGTGGATGCCGAGGTGGGCGCGGAGGATCGCTTCGCCCGGTTCAAGGTGCCGCTCAAGGCGGGGCCCATCACCGCGCAGACCTGGTTCCGCGACGCCGACGGCCAGGAGCTGTGCGGGGCGTAC